>PCSS01000194.1:0-1231 GCA_002771395.1 Bacteroidetes bacterium CG23_combo_of_CG06-09_8_20_14_all_32_9
TATAAATCAATAAAAATGTAATTATACAAACGGGCCATTCAAGATAAACAGGATGAGAAACAATACGAACAGCGGGAACAAATTGCCAGAGTGCAAGGAGCATCATTCCTGTTATTAGTGTCCATACAGCGGCGCTTTTCCTGCAAAGCTTCGGTAAGAACATTGAAAAAAGTAATATTACCGTATAGGATGTCATCAGGGTAAGACTAATAAGTAAAGTTTTTAATATTCCTACCACAGTTGTTGCCAGTAAATAGGTAACAATACTTATTGCCAGTACAATGATACGCGAAGTTATTAGTTCCTGTTTTTTAGAAATGTCTGGTTGTAAAAAAACCTTCCATAAATCTTTAATAACTAATGTTGTGCAGCCAAGTAATAATCCCACAGCAGTAGATATATCTGCTGCCCATAATCCGGCTAATGTAAGTCCTGCTATGTATGGATTAAAACTCAGTACCACATCAGGCAGTGCCATGGATGTATTTTCCAGACCGGGGAACTTAACTGCTGCGACAATTCCAAATATTGCAGATATAAACCCGATTGGCAGGATAAGCAAACCGCCTAATATATATCCTGTTTTTGCTGTTTTCGCATCTTTAGCGGCAAAGGAAATCTGCACAACACCCTGAGTGGAGAATACTGTCGGAAACATAACTAAAAACCATGCAACTACCATAGTAAAACCGACACCTGCGACAGGGTCGAACCAGGGAGTTCGGGCAGGCAGATGAGCAGTTATCGTTGAAAACCCTCCTGCTCCTGAAATACTCATTACAACCCCTGCAATAACACTGATATAAATGACAGCTACATTAATGAGATTTGAAAGCCCTGCCGCCCAGTAACCTCCGATAAGAGTAATACCAACAAATACGGCGGCAGTTGCGAGCATACCTGTTGAAAATGTAAAATATTCCGGTAAAAGAGCAGTAAGAATAGCTCCTCCGGCGACATACTGTAAGGAAATAATTACCATTAATATTATTACCTGTCCGGTTACTGCCAGTACCTGTCCGGATTTCCCATAATACTGTCTGAACAGTTCAGGAATGGTAGTAATATTCATTTTTCTGAATCTTGAGGCAGCGAACAGACCGACAAGAATTGCCGCAATTCCCCATGCTGCATTATACATTCCTGCCGATATTCCCTTTGTATATGCCTGTTCAGCTACGCCTACAGTGGATGCTCCTCCTACGGCTATTCCGGTTATCATCACGGCAAC
>PCSS01000194.1:1257-2142 GCA_002771395.1 Bacteroidetes bacterium CG23_combo_of_CG06-09_8_20_14_all_32_9
CAAGTAAATAACCTAGTACGCCGGATGCCTTGCTCAGCCGGGTTGAGTACCATGAAATACCTAATTGTAAAATAATGTAACCGATGACTATGATTAATGGGATGTTCATAATTACTTTTTTCTCATGATATACATAAAATTTTTTCAAATACCACTGTCCAGATATTATTTTTCTTTTCCAGGAGAAGGAAAATACCTTTGCCGCATAAAGGGCCGCAGGAATATTTGAAATAACCGGAAGCAAATTTTCCGGTAACTGATATTTTGAACCGGGAAAGAATAATAAATCCCGGAGAGTTGGGAAATTTATCGTAAAATTTACTCCAGCCGTTCAGCGTACCTGATTTAAACAATTCCTTTACCGAACTATGTAACTTTGTTTTATATTTTCCAATAAGGAATGGTCCGGATATTTTTACATTTGTTTTATTCAGTTCGTACAGGTCATCGGTCAGCTTTTTAATTTCGTTTGTGTCACTGATTAATCCGAGAAGATCCTTTTTCAGAAGAAGATACAGTTCATTGACTTCTCTTAATCCGGTTGAATCGTTAATAATAATTGTCATCTTTTGTTGCGCCTCGCCTGCTTCAGGTTTATCAAAATAATAGTTTAATGAAATTTCCTGTAATTTTAACTGAATATCCTCCTGTGCAGGGGAATTAGAATACAAAAAAAACAGACAATAAACAATTAATGATTTCTTCATATTTTTTCAGTTTACTGTTATAATATACTGTGAATGGTAATAATTTTAACTTTTTATTTACCCCATTAAATCCCGCAAAGCGGGAATTTTGCCTTTGGCAAAATTATTTAACGGGGTGAACTTACCCTAACCCTCTCTACACGTAGAGAGGGAACAATTTGTAAAGTTAAATTTATTA
>PCSS01000194.1:2154-4600 GCA_002771395.1 Bacteroidetes bacterium CG23_combo_of_CG06-09_8_20_14_all_32_9
CTTTTGGACTAAAAACGCAAACTACAGACTATTCTTATAACTAATAGATTTAACGATGTTTGTCAGTGAAAGATTTACATCTGTAGGAATATGGTGTTTTTGTCCGTATTCAACTATTTTCTGATTAATAAATTCAATTTCGGTTTCCGATTTATTCATCAGGTCAACGGCGAGGGAAGGATAATGATGTCCGGCATTACCGAAATAGTTCATGGCAAAGTCCATAAAATTATCTTTTAGCCGGATTCCTTCTGCTTCTGCCACATCGGTGCCTTCTTTGACGGCTTTCCTGACGAGTTCAAGTGTCTCGGGCAAAGCCATGGCTTCTTTCATGGTCAGTTTTGTGATAGCGCACAAAGCGCTTAGTCCGCAGTTGAGAATAGCTTTATCCCAGACTTTATCTTTAATTATTGAAGAATCCACGCATTTGGTTTCCATGTTTACGGAGTTCAAAGCGCTGGCGAGCCATTGAGCGGATTCCTGTCTCGTATCATTAACAGAAGCGACATAATTAGGGGGATTAAAAAAAGTTACATTAACACTGTTTAGTGTCTTCAGATTACCGGCAAAATTCACTACAAGGCGGATTATTTGTGATTCATCAAAAACCTCGGTGAAAATCTTTTCCCCGCCGATACCATTTTGCGCAATGACAATATTAATGTCTTTTTTTGCAGGTGGGGCAAGTTTTATTTTTTCCACAATTCTGGCATCATAGTTTGCCTTTACTGAAAAAATGACGAAGTCAACATCACTTTGAAGCAGCTCATTCACCGATGAATAAATACGGTTAAAAAGAGCTGTTTTGATTATTTTCCCATCTAATTTAATTCCATCAGTTTTAATTAGTTTTAATTTTTCTTTTATAATGTCGCATACTGCAACATCACAGCCGGCTTCCCTGAAATGTACAGCGAGTATCATGCCGATGGGGCCTAAACCGACGATTCCGATTTTAAGGTTTTTTTCTTTCATTGGTGATAAGATCATTATTATTTTGGGCATTTTTCAAACATCAGTTTACAAATTTAACTTTTTTCTTTCTATCAATTTTGTGATTTGGATTAATGGATTATTGGATTAATGGGGTGTATTCCACAATCCAAAAATCCAATAATCCATATTTAAAATAGTTAATATTTGTAAACTACTTTTGAGGCATTTTGAAAAATGCCTGTATTTTGATACAAATATACAAATATATGTATTCAATCAAAAAACATTAAAAAAAATAAAATGTATAATTAACAGATTCCTCACTGCGTTCGGAATGACAGCTCCGTGAAAGGGAGGAAGGAGAGAGGACGGAGTGGAGTGAGGAATCCCTCGCTCGTTGCACAGGCGGTTTTCTTCGGTACTTTACAGTGCTTGTCATTATTATAATCTTATTCCTAAAACTAATACATCATCAGTTTGTTCTTCCTTACCCTTCCAGTTTTCAAATGTTTTAAGCAGTATATCATGTTGCTCCTGCATTGTTTTTTCATAAATGGTTAAAATTATTTCTTTTAGTTGCTTTGATCTGAATCTCTTTTTATCGGGCCCTCCTAATTGATCCTGATAGCCATCCGAGAACAGATACAGCCAATCCCCTTTATTTACAGTTAAGTGATTGTTTTTAAACGAGCTCATTTTGGGATAAATTCCTATCGGCATCCTGTCGGGTTTAATTATTTCCAAATTATTTCCGTTTTGAAAACCGGAATTATTTTTTCTGATTATGACAAGAGGATTAAAGGCGCCTGAAAATTGCAGTTCCATTGTATCAGTATTTAAACAGCATAAGGCAATGTCTATACCATCCTGTTGTTCCCCTTCCAATCCTTTCTGATTAAGGGAATTAATGACTTTCATGCGTAATTCGTTCAGTACTTCACTGGCAGAAATATATTTATTGGTCAATAGTATTTCATTGAGAAAAGAAACTCCAAGCATAGTTATCAGGGCGCCAGGTACCCCGTGACCTGTGCAGTCGGCAACACAGAAAAATATTTTGTTCTCACGTTTAAAAAACCAGTAAAAATCACCGCTGACAATATCGCGTGGTTTAAAGAAAATAAAACTATCAGGAAAAAATTTTTTAATATCCGCTTCCGGCGTGAATAAAGCGGTTTGGATAAAACTTGCATAGCGTATGCTGTCGGCAATAGTTATGTTTTTTTGTTCCAGTTCTTCTTTCTGTTTCAGCAGTTCAATTGTTCTCTGCCTCACTTTTATTTCCAGATCGCGTCTGAATGATTCTAATTCAATAAGTGTTTCATAACTTCTTAAAGTGGCTAAAACTAATGTGTAAAGACGCTCGCGTGTGAGCTCGGTTTTGGTTTTATAATCGTTTATTTCATACGCCTCAATGACTTCCTTTTCCGGCGCCTTACCTGCCTGACCTGTTCGCAGAACTATACGGACAAGTTTGTTGTCGAGCGTTGCCCGTATGTATTTTACCAGT
>PCSS01000112.1 GCA_002771395.1 Bacteroidetes bacterium CG23_combo_of_CG06-09_8_20_14_all_32_9
TTATTCAACGGGGTAAATGAGCGGTAAAATATGAGGAATTATCCAACGGGGTGAATAAAAAATTCGTAATTCGGTGGAATAATAAAAACAAAGATTGAAGAAGATTGACAAGACGAGTCTGTATCAATCTACTTCAATCTGAAAAATATAAAAAAGTGAGTATCAACAAATTAATAAAATATAAACAGATGAACCGTGATATAAAATTTATGAATCGTTGTATTGAACTTGCCGCATCAGGTTTAGGATTTACAGCTCCAAACCCTCTTGTAGGTTGTGTAATTACTCATGAAAATGAAATAATAGGTGAAGGCTATCATCACAAATTTGGCAAACCACATGCCGAAGTAAATGCCATAAATTCAGTAAAAACCAAAAAACTGTTAAAAAACTCTACTCTTTACGTTACGCTTGAACCCTGTTCGCACTTTGGTAAAACGCCACCATGTGCCGATTTAATTGTAAAAATGGGCATCCCAAGAGTTATTATCGCCTCAAAAGATCCGTTTCGGCAAGTGGCAGGAAAAGGCATAGAAATATTAAAAAATGCCGGGGTAGAAGTTGAAACGGGCATTTTAAAAGATGAATACGAATGGCTTAATCGAAGATATTTCACTTTTTACAAAAAACAGCGACCTTATGTTATTTTAAAATGGGCACAATCTTCCGATGGGTTTATTGATATTAAAAGAACCGCTGATACTCCTAAAATAACATGGATTACAAATGAAACCTGCCGAACATTGGTTCATAAATGGCGTTCCGAAGAACAGGCAATTTTAATTGGTACCGAAACAGTATTAAATGATAATCCTGAATTAACGGTAAGACGTTGGAATGGCAAAAATCCTTTAAGAATTGTAATTGACCGTAATCTCACACTTTTAAAAAAATTGAAAGTTTTTAATGACAAGGCTCAAACACTTGTATTTACTGAGACAGACAAATCGTCAATTCAAAATAATATTGAATATCGCACCATTTTATTTGATGATATGCTTTTAAAAAATATTTTAAAGGAACTATATAAACGCAATATTCAATCTATAATAATTGAAGGAGGTGCATACACTTTAAACTCATTTATTCGGAAAAACTTGTGGGACGAAGCAAGGGTATTTACCGGTGATGTTGTGTTTAGTAAAGGATTACATGCACCAAAAATGTACATTACGGCACATTCAACCGAAATGATTTTTAAAAATAAGATGGACATTTACTATAATATACTATAAACGTGATAAATTGTCGCATTTTATGATTATAATAAAGATATAGAGGTATATGGTATAAAGGTATAAGGTGGTGCGTATTGTACTTTAAAAAACAATTAATATGTGAGTAATTTTAAAATTGAAGTCCGACAAAGAAAAAGCGATTTTTAAAAGTCCCGATAATAAATTTTAATGTATCAATCTATAAACAAGTTCTTTTAAAAGCTCATCGGGTTGGGCACGGGCAACATCAACTCCTTTGCTTTTCATATCAAATTGCCGCAAAATACTTATATTGCTAATTGTTTTTTTGACCGGATAATTTTTTGCTGCATTAATGTATTCTGCAATAAAATATGGATTTATGCCCATAACATAAGATAAATTTTCTCTTGATTTATTTTGAGTATAATGAAAAATTAAAATTTTAACAAAATAATCAAACAAAGTTTTTATAGTAAGAAAAACAGGATTATCGGTTGGGTTTTTTCCAAAATAATTTATAATACGGTTAGCTTTTAGTATTTCTTTATTACCAATGGCTTTCTGCAACTCAAAGTTATTAAACTCCTTGCTTATACCAATATGCTTTTCGATAAGCTCTGGAGTTATAACCTTTGATTCTTTAGGTAAGACTAATAAAAGTTTTTCAATTTCATTTGAAATTTTACACAAATCGCTGCCAATAAAATCTGCCATCAAAGTTGCTGCTGTAAGATCTATTTTTAAATGTCGTTTAGCTAAATATGACGATATCCATTCGGGCAATTTGCTGTCGTAAAGTCTTTTACTTTCTAATATAACACCGTTTTTTTCTAATGCTTTATATAATTTCCTGTTTTTATCGAGTGATTTATATTTAAGATTTATTACAAGAATTGTTGATTTTGGGGGGCTTTCGGCATACAACAGAAATGAGTTAGGTTTTTTACTTTTTCCTGGGCCATCGCTGCCATCAATTCCTTTAATGTTTTGAGCTTCTTTAATAATTATAACCTGATAATTTGCCATCATCGGAAAGCGTCGCGAAGCAGTAATTACAGTACCCAAATCAACATCTTTGCCATATAAAATTGATTGATTAAAAGATTGTTCAGCTTCGGTAAGTACGTTATTGGCAATAAAATCAGTTACTTTATCAATATAATAAGCCTCATCGCCCATTAAATAATAAATGGGTTTATAAATTTTATTTTTTAAGTCTTTAATAATTTGTTCGTAGAGCATAAACTTATTGATTTAGGCGCTTATTGCACGACTTTTACCAACATGTTGTTACTAAAATATAAGTTTCTTCTTCCCCATTCTCCGTTTCTCCTATTTGGTTCTGGCTGCGCCAATTTAGGATTTGGTAACAAGATTAGGTATTTATATATTGTTAATAACTGTTATCGGTAACTTAATTTACACAATTTTCGGTAATTATACTTGTAAAGGTCATTAATTGTCATTCGCTTTGCTGTATATGGTTGTCATTCGCTTGTAGAACAATTGTATGACTATTGAATGACCTTTGAATGACTATACAAAAAACGCAATTTATTATCTATTACAGTATAGTAATACATAAAAATCGGCAACCAAAAACACACAATTTTGGTGCAAATTTAGTTATTGTTTTGTTAAAAATGTATATCTTTGTTTTTAATAAAATAAATTATCATGAAAACAATTTTTTGTTTGGTTTTGTTATTATCGGGTTTTAAAATAAATGCCCAAATTGCTGTTGACCAATATGATATGCCATCTTCTGGCGACACAATTTACTATGGAATTTCTGCTGTCCCACTTTTTGACCCTGCTCAAACAGACACCAATTACATTTGGGATTTTTCAAATTTAGTTGTAATAACCCACCGTTCAGATACTTTTTTAACCGTTTTTCAAACTCCGGCAGTTTACAACATTGTTTTTAATCCATTGGTTGCCAACTTAGCATATATAAACCAAAACCCGCCTACTTTTGGAGTTGGAATAACAATAACAGAATATTACGATTTTTTAAAAAAATCATCATCTTATTACCACAAAGCAGGTTTTGGTGCAATGATTAATGGAGTACCAACTCCGGTAAAATATGATAACCCCGAGATATATTATTCATTTCCCTTAAATTATAACAATCAGGATTCTTCTGTTTCTTCATTTGGAATGACAATCCCCGGTTATGGATATTTTGGACAAACAATTAAACATCAGTATATTGTTGATGGTTGGGGAACACTAATTATACATTATGGTACTTTTCAGGTTTTGCGTGTAAAAGCAACTATAAATATTACCGATACTGTTTATTTAGATACAATTGGCTATGGATATACCATTAACCGCCCAACTTCGTATGAGTATTACTGGATTGCTAAAAACCTGCAAGGACAAGCACTAAAAATTTCGCAAACCGGTATAAGTTATTCGGCCGAGTTTTTAGATTCATTAGCATATTCAAATGTTTCTTCAAATTATTTTAATGAGGATATAAAAGTTTTTCCAAATCCTGCAAACACAGAAATTACGGTTCATAATATTTCAGAAAAATTTCCTGTAATGGTAACAATTACCGACAATTTCGGGAAATGCGTCTTTAAAAAAGAAATCAACCAAAACTTTGTTAATATTGATGTATCTGAAATTCCTTCAGGATTTTATCTTTTAAAAATAAACTCCGCTCAAAATTCAAAAGTTAAAAAACTGGTACTTATTCATTAAACATCTTTCAAAATAAAATTGTTATCCGGTTTTCATTGAAATTACTAAATTAAAAAAAATATGTCTTCAATTTGGATTATTTTCGGTGTGTTCATGATTATCAGTTGGCTGATAGGCATGCAATTAAAATCAAAGTTTAAAGCTTATTCTAAAATTCCTGTAAACAATTTGTTAAGTGGAAAAGACGTTGCCGAAAAAATGCTTTACGAAAGCGGCATTTCCGATGTTAAAGTTATTTCGGTATCAGGCTCGCTTACCGACCATTATAACCCGCTTACAAAAACCGTAAATCTAAGCCCCGAAGTTTATAATGGGCGTCATATTGCTGCAGCAGCCGTTGCAGCTCATGAGTGCGGGCACGCTGTGCAACATGCACGGGCTTTTTCTTTTTTGCAAATGAGAACAACTTTAGTTCCTATTGTTAGTTTTTCTTCAAAATGGGTTCAGTGGATTTTACTTGCCGGAATTATTACTTTACAAAGTTTTCCATACTTGCTTTTAGGTGGAATTATACTTTTTGCGCTTACAACTTTATTTAGCTTTGTTACCCTGCCGGTTGAGATTGATGCGAGCAGACGTGCTCTTGTGTGGCTATCAAATAGCGGAATAACAAATTCCTCAACATATCCGAAAGCTAAAGACGCTTTAAAATGGGCTGCTTATACTTATGTTGTTGCCGCTCTGGCTTCGCTTGCAACCTTGCTTTATTATATTTCTATATTTACGGGGAGAAAAGATTAGCGGGATTATCAATCACCTTAAATCCGCAAGTGATTTATAATTCATTGTCTCCCGCAGATTTACCCCCTAAGATAGATTATAAATAAACGAACCGAAAAAATAGTAATTATCTAACGGGGTAAACGTTTACTATATAACTCTCTTTCATAAGGTTGAATATCAAGTAGAAATAGATGGAAATAAGTAGAAATAAATGGAAATATGTAGTGAGTTTTTATTTTCTACGTTATTTCAATTTATTTCTAATATAATTCTTTATAGTTATATGTTTTGAAGTTCCCCAAATTTCCTGGGATCGAGAACTTTGCGGTGGTTTTTATTAAGGGGTGAATAGTTACAAATTTTCTATTTTTGCTAAAATTTTATTTTGATGACAAATTACGGCGGTATCCCTAAAGAATTTTCTGATTTAAAAAACGCTAAGGTAGTTATTCTGCCAGTACCTTACGATGGAACAAGCACATGGGTAAAAGGAGCCGACAAAGGGCCCGAAGCCATTCTTGAAGCGTCGGCAAATATGGAATTATACGATATCGAAAGCAAAAGCGAAATATATACAATTGGTATTCACACTGCTAAACCTGTAACAGAAAAAAGCAGTCCCGAAAAAATGACCGATGCCGTTTATAAAGAAGCAAAAAAATATGTTGGTAAATATTATACTGTTGTTATTGGTGGTGAACATTCGGTAAGCTTTGGAACTATAAAAGCGCATTTCGAAAAGTATAAAAATATGTGCGTTTTACAAATTGATGCTCACTCCGACCTTCGCCCCGAATACGAAGGCTCAAAATACAATCACGCTTGCGTAATGGCTCGCACCCGTGAACTTTGCAGGGTTGTGCACGTTGGTATTCGCAGTCAATGTGTAGAAGAATTACCATACATTATTCGTGAAAATATTTTTTATGCTCACGAAATACAGAATAATAACGATTGGTTCGAGAAAGCGGTTGAACGATTAACGGCAAATGTTTATATAACAATTGATTTAGACGGATTAGACCCATCAATAATGCCATCAACCGGCACACCGGAACCCGGTGGTGTGGGTTGGTACCAGTTAATTTCATTTCTGCAAAAAGTATATCAAAAACGCAACGTTGTTGGGTTTGATGTTGTTGAACTCTGTCCCAATAAAATTAACACCGCACCTGATTTTCTTGCCTCAAAACTTATTTATAAAATGATTGGATATAAATTTAAGTAATTGCAGCTATACTAAAAACGGGATATATTTATACATTTTTTCCAATTTCAGATTTCATATTTCAAATTGCAGATTGCATAACACAAATTGTAAATTGCAATATAATATATAAATAAATAATTTGAAATTTTTCAACAATCAAAATGTACAAATTCACCCCGTAGGATAACGCCATGAAAAAGGATAAAGAAAAAATAAAAACAATATCCAACGGGGTATACACCAATAAAATAAAAAAACAGTGAGTAATTAAAATAAAAAATATTTCCGTATGTCATTGATGTACTATTATTTGTAAAAATCATTTTCCAAGTTGGGGTAACTACTTTTTTAATTTTTTTGAAATAAATTAAAAAAATATATAAAAGTTCACATTATGTGAACTTTTAATTTATCTTTGTAAAATATTTCAACATAAAAACGGCAAGAATTATTGCAGTCAAACATATTAAAGAGTTTATGAATAAGCACTCTCAATATGCTGAAGCTTTAAATGCCTGGATTTCTATTGTTGAAGATTGTTGTTGGGAAAAACCTCAAGATATTTTAAATGATTTTAGTTCTACAAATATTCTTCACAAAAGGGATAATAAGCAAAGTATCAAATCACCCGAGAGAGCTGTGTTTGATATAAAAGGAAATCACATTAGAATAATTGTAAAGTACCAATTTTTTACTAAACAGAAAAAATGCATATTATATCTCAAATGGATTGGAACTCATGCTGAATACACTAAAATATGTGATAAAAACCAGCAGTACGATATTAATTTATTTAAATAAAAGGAGAAACAGATTATGGAAATAAAAGTAATTAAAACCGAAGAAGATTATAAGGTAGCCGTTAATTATTTGGAAGAATTAGGAGATGCCCCTGATTTTGAAAACAACCCTGAGTTGGTTGAAAAATTCGAATTGATTGAAAAACTTATTGAGTTATACGATAAAGAACACTATCCTATTGAAAAAGGAAATCCAATAGAAATTATCAAACTTAGAATGGAATATATGGAATTAAAACAAAAAGACCTTATTCCTGCTATTGGAAGCAAAGGATTAGTTTCAGATGTATTGAATAAAAAAAGAAAAATTTCAAAAAGAATGATACGTGAATTGTCTAAATTACTCAATGTTAGTCAGGAAATTTTAAATACTGAATATGAATTATCAATTACAAAATGCAAAGAAGTAGCTAAAGAAAATACTGTAACAGGAGATGATGTTTTTAAATTTTCGAAAACACTTTTGGCAACTATTGGGGACTTTTCAAGCAATGTTTTTCAAAGAGGAGCAATTATTAATGTTATGCCAATGATAAATCGTTATAAAAAATGAAAACAATAACATTTTATTCCTATAAAGGCGGTGTTGGAAGAACTTTAGCTCTTGCCAATATTGCAAAACGACTTGCAGAATTCGGAAAAAAAGTCTGTTTAATTGATTTTGACTTAGAATCTCCGGGACTGCACTATAAGTTCAAAGAAAACATCAGTAACAAAGTAATTAATCATGGAATTGTTGATTATATTAATTACTTCAATTGTCATAATTCTATTCCAAAATCTCTTGCTGACTATGTAACACCGATTGCTTTTAAAAATAAAAAGTTTAAAGACATTGATTTTATTGCAGCCGGAAACGTTTATTCTGATAAATATTGGAAAACTCTATTTTCAATAGACTGGGTAAACATGTTTTATAAAAAAGACAGTAAAGGAGTAGCTTTATTTGTTGACTTGAAAGAGAGAATAAGAAAAGAACTTAAACCAGATTATCTTTTAATTGATTCACGAACCGGTATTTCGGAAATTTCGGGTATTACAATGTCTCTTATGGCAGACGAAATAGTGTTGCTTGCCGCTAAAAATGAAGAAAACCTTCAAGGAATAAAACAAATCATTAAAACATTAGCTCAACCTGAAAATACGCTATCCGGCAAAATTCCAAAGTTGAATTTTGTGTTATGCAGAATACCATATTTTGAAAGACCTGATGAGAAAATCATTGAACAAAGAGCAATAAATGAGGTTGATAGAGATTTAAAGGCATTTATAAACGAGTCTAAACTACCTATTGCATTCGAAAAATTATTTATAATTCATTCCGACCCAACTTTAGAAATTGAAGAAAAGTTATTAATGGGCTATCAGTATGAAAAGGAAGAAGATAACAAACAATATATTCAAAGAAAATCCAGAATAAAGTCTCCAATTGCAACTGATTATTTAGAATTATTTGAAGAACTTACTAATAGCCAATTATCAGTTAAAGAGAAACAAATATTCAATAATATAAAAAAAACTGAATTTTTAATTGAAAGAACCAAGAACACTTCCGATAATAATGAAAAGATAAAATTATTATTAGAAGCCATTCATCTAAATCCAAAATCAGATGTAGCTTATGCGCTTTTAGCAAATAGTTATTTTATATATAAAAATCATATAGATGCTTTGGGTAATATTAATAAAGCAATTGAATTAAATCAAGAATCGAATGATTATTTGTGTAAAAAAGGAATTATTATTGAAGATATGGGAAAGGTTGAGGATGCAGAAAGTATTTTCAAAGAAGTAATAACGCGGGATAATAAAAATTTTTATGCTCTTATGTGGTTGGGGAGTATTTATTCTGACAAAAAGAACTATGAAAAAGCTTTAGAATATTACTTGAAAGAAGTAAAGTTTTATCCTGATTACCCTGGTGGATATAACAACGTTGCAAATATATACAGATTACAAAAAAATAATGAAAAGGCCTTTGAAAATATTTATAGAGCATTGGAGTTAGCCCCTAAAGATGCTACAAGTACCGGAACTTTAGCAGAAATATATGCTCAATTAGGGAATGATAATGAATTTTATAAAAATTTTGAATTATCCTTATCATTTGGAATATCTAAAGAAACCCTTGAAAGGAGTTTTGAAAAAGAAGATGTTTATAAGCCATACCTTCAAGTTCCAAAATTTCTCAATCTTCTAAAGAAATATAATATTAACATTGATATTTCGAAATTCATATAAATTATTTAAAAATTTCAAATACAAATACTTATAATAATGAAAAATCTTAAAAAAAGCGATGTTTTAAAAGAAACAATAAAACACATTGACATTAAAAAAATTGATTGTACTGCAATAATCAATGCAATGCGAGATATGTCTTTCACTTCGCGTGATACTGCTAACGCAGCCGATATTTATAAAAGAATGTTGGAAGATAAAAAATGTTCAGTAATCCTTACAATAGCAGGAAGCACAAGTGCTGCAGGATGTATGCAAGTTTATGTGGACATGGTAAAAAATAATATGGTTGATGCAATAGTTTCAACCGGTGCATCAATTGTGGATATGGATTTTTTTGAAGCTCTTGGCTTTAAACACTACAAAGGCAGCCAATATGCAGACGATAAAACACTTCGCAGTTTATATATTGACCGAATTTACGATACTTATATTGACGAAGAAGAATTACAAGTTTGCGATAACACTATCGAAGAGATTGCTAATTCATTAGAACTTCGCCCATATTCATCATGCGAGTTTATTAAAGAAATGGGAAAATATTTAACGAAGCGCTCAAAGAAAAAAGATTCTTTAATTCAAGCTGCTTACGAACATAATGTTCCAATATTTTGCCCTGCTTTTACCGATAGTAGTGCTGGTTTTGGTTTAGTAAAACACCAGGTTTCGCATCCCAAAAAACATTTGTCTATTGATTCGGTTGCAGATTTTCTCGAACTTACTCAGGTTAAAATGAAAGCCGGCGAAACAGGATTAATTATGATTGGTGGTGGTGTTCCTAAAAATTTCGCACAAGACATAGTTATCTGTGCCGAAGTATTGGGACACGAAGTTCCTATGCATAAATATGCTGTACAAATTACAGTTGCCGATGTACGTGATGGTGCATGTTCAAGCTCTACACTTCGCGAAGCCTCATCATGGGGAAAAGTTGAAACTACTTTCGAGCAAATGGTTTATGCCGAGGCAACTACAGTACTCCCATTAATTGTAAGTTATGTTTATCATTCGGGAGTTTGGAAAAAACGTAAACCTCGTGAATTTTCAAAAATTTTCGATAAAAAATATATTTTATAGGCATTTTTCATTGAGCAGTTTACAACTTAGCGAAGCGATCTCACGAACACCTATAAAAA
>PCSS01000355.1 GCA_002771395.1 Bacteroidetes bacterium CG23_combo_of_CG06-09_8_20_14_all_32_9
TACAAATTGTACTTTTTTATCTTGTAAAAATTTTTGGATTTTCGCAGGCATGGCTTAAACTGCCATTTATTGTTTCGGGCGTTATTGCTGTTTATTTGGCTTACAAAATAGCTTCCGATTGGTTTGGCAAAACTCCTGCTGTAGTAATAGCTTCGCTGCTTGCTTATTTGCAATATCCTGTTTTTTACAGTCAGATAATTCGTCCATATTCAAGCGGGTTATTTCTGATTTTACTATTTGTTTATTTCTGGAACAAAGTAATTTTTTATTCAGAACAAAAGAGATATTTTAATTTATCCGGATTTATAATTGCAGGTACTCTTTGTGCATATAATCATCATTTTACATTACTGCAAGCCGCAATAATCGGAATAACAGGTTTTTTTTATGTTAAAAAGCAAGATATACTTTTTTATTTAGGAGCAGGAGTTGCTGTAATTCTTTTATATCTGCCAAATATCGGGATTTTTAAAGCCCAACTCCGGATGGGAGGAATTGAAGGTTGGCTGGGCAAACCTGAAAATGATTTTATTCTGAAATACCTTTATTATATTGTTCATTATTCTTGGATTACAGCCACATCCATAATTTTGCTCTTTGTTGCAGGGTTTTTTATTAAACCATTTTTTACAATTAAAAGAAAAAGTCTTTTGTGGGTTCCGCTTGCATGGTTTGTTATTCCTTTTTTAACCGGATTTTTTTATTCAAAATATATTAATGCAGTTTTACAATATTCTGTTTTAATTTTTGCCTTTCCCTTTCTTTTGTTTGGTATTTTTGGATGGATAAAATCCAATAATTTAAAGTTTAGAATTATTGCTTTTGTTTTACTCGCTTTGGCTTGTATATTTTCGCTTATTTTTGAACGAAAACATTATGAAATATTTTATAATTCACCTTACGAGCAAATTGTTAAAGAAGCAAGAAATGCAAACGACAGCCTTGGCCAAAATAATTGCTTAATAGTATTTAGCATGACTGCAAAAGACTCAACCCGAACTCCCGGTAAAATTTTAAAATATTACTCAGAAAATTTCCTTAAACCTGAAAATATAAATTATGTTAAAGCCGACGATGCAGCAGATTTTAAAGCGCTTCAGCAAACATTAGAAAACTATAAAGGAAACTATATTTACTACGGATACCTTGCAGGTGCACCTCCTGAGGTTTATCCGCTTATTCAACATTATTTCCCCAATGTTTATGAAACAATAAATTACTATGGGGGTAATGCAATTATTTTTTCAAAAAGTTTAACATCAAAAGGTAATAATTACATTAATACTTCCGAAAATTTGTTTGAAGAAAAAGTTCCAAACTGGAGTGATTGTAATGCTGCATATTTATTTAATAGCAGACCTTATATTAGAAATATCTCTTATCGTTTCGACAGTATTTCGGAGTGGGGACCTACATATAAAGATACCCTTCTTAATATTTCGAACCCACTTGTAAATTATATTGATATAAGCGTTGATGTATTTCCGCTCAAAAATTTTACAAATGCCCTGTTAGTAGCTACAATTCAACAGGACTCAATTAATTTATACTGGAATGGTTTAAATTTTAATAGTTTTTTAATGATTCCCGGAAAATGGAACATTGTTACTAATTCAATTAAACTTCCCGATGTAAATTTAAAAAAAACAAATCCTGTGCTTAATGTATATACCTGGAACAACCAAAAACAAAATTTCTTAATAGATAATTTTAGAGTTAGAGTAAGAAGAGGAAATCCTATTTTATACTGGATTATTAACAAGGAAGTTATACTAAAAAAGAGATAAAGCCGTACATTTTTTCCAATCTGAAATTTGAAATATGAAATATTTTTATATTATTTTGTTTTTTATCTTTTTATGGATTAATGTTGAGGCACAGAAAGCCGATAGCACTGCACCTGTGCTGCGAATTTGGTCTTTTGAAAATTCATGGAATGAAATTCAAAAAGAGCAACCCGACACATTTCTTACAAATTTTCAAAATTATTTACCAATTCGTTCTGAGTTTGTAGCAACCCTTGGTAATAGCGGCTCGGCAACGTTTCCACTAACATATAATATTCCTGATGAAGAAATACCGTATTTTTATATACCTTTTAAGATATATTATAATGCCGACAGGCACATCTTTTACAACACCAGGAAACCATATACAAGAATAAATTTTGCAGCGGGCACATCTAAAGAAAAAGGCGAACAATATATAAATATTCTTCATACTCAAAACGTAAACCGGCATCTGAATTTCAGTATAAGAGCCAATGGACATAATTCAACAGGGTATTTCTTGCGTCAGGAAAACCGTAACAACAGTTTCAGATTTTCAACAAATTACATGAGAAAGAAATATCAACTTCAGGCATACTTTAATATTGAAAAATTCCGGCTAACCGAAAATGGCGGTATTCAGCACGACGATTACATTATTGATTCGCTTTATAAATCAGATAACTTAAATGTGAACCTTAATAATGCCAAAAACACAATAGTTTTTCGTGAAAGTTTTATTCATCAAAAAATTGCGTTAATCGGAAAAACCGACACTATTGATTCGGTAAATATACATTATAAAAGCATTTTAGAACTTCAGCATATCGGGCGTTTTCAACGGTTTAAAAAACTTTATACCGATATCCCAACTAATTTTTATAACAACATTTACATTGACAATACTGCTACAAATGATTCAACCAATACCGAAACTTTTTACCAAAATTTAGCGATAGTTATTACCGAAAATAATCCACTTAAAACAGCTTTTTTGTTAGGCGTAAATTACGATTATAGAAATTATTACTTTTATTACTCAGATACTCTTTTAAACAGTTTCGGACTGCAAACATCTATTTTTAAGGTTAATAATACTGTTTATTCGGGTTATTTAACTTTTGAACAATGGCTTACGGGCTATCTTAAAGGAAATTCCAGGTTTGATGGTCGTTTTGCATATAAATATTTTAAAACAAAAGATACTATTCAAGCGGCTTTTACTATTGGATACTGGACAAGGCACACCGATTATTTCGAAAATCGTTATTACTCCAATAATTTTAGCTGGAATAATGATTTTGCAAATTCTTATATTTCAACTACTTTATTATCGGTTAATGATAATAGATTTTATTTCGGCTTTTCTGCAAATTTTTATACTGTTAAAAATTATGTTTATTTTGATACTCTTTTTATGCCAAAGCAGCAAAATCATACAATTAAAATTATGTCGGGCATTGTTTACAAGAACTTTAAATGGGGACACATTCATTTTAATAACCGTGCAATAATTCAGCAATCATCAAACGATAGTATTCTTCGTTTGCCTATGTTTGTTGGCGTTCATTCGGTTTATTATCAGTTTGCCATGTTTAAAAAAGTGCTTAAAGTTCAGACAGGGACAGAACTGTTTTATTTTACAAAGTATTTTGCTCCAACTTACGTTCCGGCTACCAGTTTGTTTGCGTTGCAAAATGAAAGGCAAACAGGCGATTATCCATATATTGATGTTTTTATTAATTTGAATTTAAAGAGAGCGGGGTTCTTTGTTAAAATGGAGCATGCAAATTATTCGCTTATGCCCGAAAATTACTTTATGACGCCACATTACCCTCAAACACAAAGAGTGTTAAAATTTGGTATTTCATGGAATTTTTATGACTGATGGTAAAATTTTTAATAATACGGTTTAGCTCTATTGGGGATATTGTTTTAACAACGCCTGTGATTCGTTGCCTTAAACAACAAGTGAAAGAAACTGAAATCCATTTTCTTACAAAACCTGCATTTTCATCTATTTTATTATCAAATCCTTATATTGATAAGGTTTTAACACTTAAAGAAAAATTTTCTGAAACCATTTCTGAGATTTGGAATGAACGGTATGATTATATTATTGACCTTCATAATAATATACGAACCAGAAGAATAAAAAACAGAATTGGAATATTAAGTTTTTCGTTTTATAAGTTAAATATTGAAAAATGGCTGCTGGTAAATTTTAAAATAAACAAACTTCCTGATAAACATATTGTTGACAGATATTTAGAAACAGTAAGGTCCTTTGATATAACAAATGATAATAAAGGTCTCGATTATTTTATTCCTGAAAATGATGAAATAGACTTAAAAAAATTACCCGAGTTTCTTCATTCGGGATATGTAGGATTTGTAATAGGAGCAAAGCACTTTACTAAAAAAATGCCTGCCCAAAAAATTTCTGAAATTATAAGTAAGATACCATTCCCTGTAATTTTATTTGGCGGTAAAGAAGACATTCCGCAAGCCGAACAAATAATTTCAACATGTAACAATAAAAACATTTTTAATAGCTGCGGAAAATTTAATCTAAATCAATCTGCATCGCTTGTAAAACAATCAAAAGTTATTGTAAGCCACGACACAGGCTTAATGCACATTGCAGCAGCTTTTCAAAAACCAGTTATTTCGCTGTGGGGAAATACTGTTCCCGAATTTGGAATGTACCCATATATAAAAAAAGAACTCTCAGAAATAATTGAAATAAAGCATTTAAAATGCCGGCCTTGTACAAAAATCGGATTTAACAAATGTCCCAAAAAGCATTTCCGTTGTATGAACGATATTGATAACAATTTGGTAGTTAACCTTGTAGAAAAACACTTTGAAAACAGAAATACATTGTGAAAGCAGAAATAAATAGAAATACATTGTAAAAATAGAAATTGATAGAAATAAAACAGGTTATATGGAACAGAAAAAATATATTGCTATAAAAGACTTGGTTGTTTACCAGATAACAAGAAAATTATCTTCGCTTGCTTGGAAAATTTACGAAAAGATGGATTGGCATTTACAAAAAATTATAGGTGACCAATTTATTACTTCTACCGATTCTGTGGATGCAAATATTGTTGAAGGATATAGAAGATACCATTATCGCGACAAAATTAAATTTTATTATATTTCACGAGCTTCTTTTTGCGAATCTGTTTATCATTGGCTTGAACTTCTGTTAGAAAGGAATAAAATTTCAAACGATGAATATACAGAAATCAAATTAGTTGCCGATGAATTACAAATTAAACTAAATAACTTTATTACAACAACCTGCAACCAAATCAATAAAAACAATGAATAATCAAAACTATTTATTTTTATATTTCATCTATTTCCAACAATTTTTATGTATTTCAATAAATTTCGAGCTGTTTAATTTAAGATGAGAAATTCAAAACCTATAGAAATTATGTCGCCGGTGGGTTCTTATGAAACACTTATGGCGGCTATTCAGGGTGGTGCAAGTTCGGTATATTTCGGAGTCGGACATTTGAATATGCGTTCAAAATCAACTTATAATTTTTCTATATACGACTTAAATAACATTGTAAATATTTGCAATGAAAATAATGTAAAAAGTTATCTGACAGTAAACATTGTTATTTATGACAGTGAAATTACAGAAATGCAAATTCTTATTCGGTCTGCAAAACAAGCCGGTGTAACTGCTATAATTGCCAGCGATATGGCTGTTCTTGAATACGGAAAGAAAATTGGAATAGAAATACATGCTTCAACCCAATTAAACATCAGCAATTTTGAAGCAGTAAAATTCTATGCCAGATATTGCGATGTGATTATATTGGCTCGTGAACTTACCATTGAACAAATAACATTAATTTGCAAACAAATTGATAAAGAAAATATTTGTGCCCCTTCGGGAAATAAAGTACGAATAGAAGTCTTTGTGCATGGGGCTTTGTGTATGTCAATCAGCGGTAAATGCTATTTAAGTTTACACCAAAACAATAATTCTGCTAATCGTGGACGTTGTTTGCAAAATTGCCGCCATTCGTACACTGTTACCGACAAAGAAAGTGGTTATCAACTTGATATTGAAAATGATTACATTATGTCGCCTAAAGATTTATGTACAATTCATATTCTTGACAAAATTCTTGATGCAGGAGTTACTGTTTTAAAAATTGAAGGCAGGGCACGTTCTCCTGAATATGTAAAAATTGTTACAGGATGTTATCACCAGGCAGTAGAAGCATGGAAAACAAACAACTTTAATAACGAAAATATTGAATTATGGCTTAACAAATTGAAAACTGTTTATAATCGCGGGTTTTGGGAAGGATATTACTTAGGAGCAAAATTAGGAGAATGGACAAAAAATTACGGTTCTTCGGCAACCAAACAAAAAATTTATATAGGAAAAGTAACAAATTTCTTTAAAAACATCAGCGTAGCCGAAATACTTATTGAAACTGGCGAAATGGAAGTTAATGATAATATTTTAATAATTGGACCTTCATCGGGTGTTGTAGAACATAAAGTAAATGAAATAAGACTGAACGATAAATCAACAACTAACATTGTGCAGAAGGGTTCAGTTTGCAGCATTGTAACAAATTGCCTGGTAAGAAGAAACGATAAAGTTTATAAGTGGATAAATAAAAATAATGTAAATCAGCCTGCTTAATATGTTTATAAGCAGCATGAAAATTATATATAATATTTTTTACCTTAAATGTACAGATACAGGATACAAGATACAGGCTCTTTGAAAGTTTAAAGTTTGAACACTAAACATAAAACAAATATCATTTTGCTATAAAAATTAAGAAGAGAAAAAATACCAATAAGTTAGACCTACTGGGTAGTAACAAATTATTTAGTGTCTGTCTATAAAGTCGAGAAAACTTGTAAATTTATGTCATATTTTTAATTCTGAACTTATAAAAACAAGGTATAAAGGTATATGGTATAAGGGTTTAGCCGTCATTATAACTTTCCGAAAGTTTGCAAAGGCCATGGCTTCGTTAACTTTCGGAAAGTTCCCTATACCACTATACCTTATAAATTAAAAATGCTGATATTATGGACAGACTCTATTTATTCTGATATTTTTTATGACTGTTAATTACGATGAACTTACTAATATTCATTCCGAACTTGGTGAATGTAGCATTTGTCCAAGAAACTGCAGGGTAAATCGCCTGGCTGGTGAGTTGGGTTATTGTAAAACAGGTGCGGGTTTCTATATTTCATCAATTTGTATTCATAAGGGCGAAGAGCCTGTAATATGTGGAACTCAGGGAATTTGCAATATTTTTTTTTCACATTGCAATTTACAATGTATTTACTGCCAGAATTACCAGATTAGCTGTAATAAAAATCCGGTAAACCAGGTTTTATCGCTTGATGAAGTTATAAATCAAATTATTTTAATTTTAAAAACGGGGATTAATTCTGTGGGTTTTGTTACTCCTTCACACGTTGCACCGCAGGTAAAAGAAATAATTTTTGCAATTAAAAAAAAAGGATACAAACCTGTTTTTGTTTGGAATTCCAATGGTTATGATAAACCTGAAACATTACGTTGTTTCGAAACCTTAATAGATATTTATTTGCCCGATTTTAAATATGTTGATGCTGAAATTTCCAGGCAATTTTCGGATGCCAAGGATTATCCGCAGGTTGCGTTAAAAGCAATTAAGGAGATGTATTTTCAAAAAGGTTCAAAACTTTTTTTAGATGATAACGGAATGGCACAACGTGGCTTGATTATCCGACACCTGGTTTTACCCGGGAAAGCTGAAGCAAGTATTAAACTACTTAAAATTATTGCTGAAGAAATTAGTACAAAAGTTACAATTTCGTTGATGTCGCAATATTATCCTGCTAAAAATGTAAAAAATCATCCTGTTTTAGGCAGGCAATTATTAAAGGAAGAATATATGCAAGTTACCAAAGCAATGTATAAAATCGGTTTTACCAACGGATGGATTCAAGACTACCAAAGTTATTCAAATTATCGTCCTGATTTTGAAAAAGAACATCCATTTTAACGAATGTTCAGTCCTTATTTTGTAACTTCTCAATACTTGTCTATGTCAAATATTAAATTGAACGTTTACTCAATTTATGCTTTGTCATATTTATTATCCCATCGAATTACGAATTTTTTATTTACCCCGTTGGATAATTCCCCATATTTTACTGCTTATTTACCCCGTTGAATAATTCTTTTAACACTTATACCGTGAAAACAAGGTTTATTCTACGGGGTGAATTTAAGCTATCCAACGGGGCGAATATTTTTTTCGTACTTCGGTGTAATAATCATTCAAAAAAATAATATGTCTTTACAATTCATTTATCCACTTTATTTATTTACAGAGCCTTGCAGGTAAAAATAAAAGAAATAAACAACAAATGAATTTTTATCACTAAATTTGCCTAATCGAAAAGTTGCATTTGTGACTTGAATTCAGCACAAACTATATTTCTTTATTGCTGATTTTTATTGTGCAGAAAAAGAATTAGTGATTGAGCTTGACGGCAAAATTCACGAGAACCAATATACTCACCCCTTTGTCTCCTCTCTATTATAGAGAGGGGTTGGGGGTAAGTAGTAACAAAATATAAATTCAATGATATGACTTTAAAATTTGATTTTTTAGTGATAGGTTCTGGAATAGCAGGATTAACAATAGCTCTTAAAACAGCAAAATACGGAAAAGTATGTGTTATAACCAAAACAGGTATAGACGAAACCAATACAAGATATGCTCAGGGCGGAATTGCTGCTGTAACTTATCAACCCGATTCTTTTGAAAAACATGTTAAAGATACTTTAATAGCCGGTGCCGGTTTATGCAGCGAAGACATAGTACGGATGGTAGTTAGCGAAGCTCCTGAACGAATTAATGACCTTATTGAATGGGGAATGAGTTTCGATAAAAATACCGATGGCAGTTATAATTTAGCCCGCGAAGGCGGGCATACCGAACATCGTATTTTACATCATAAAGATAATACCGGTAACGAAATTCAGAAAGTTCTTTCGGTTCAGGTAAAAAATAATCCGAACATTACAGTTCTGGAAAATCATTTTACTGTTGATTTAATTACTCAGCATCACTTGGGCATCAGTGTAAGGCGAATAAATACCGATATAGAATGTTACGGTGCGTATGTAATGGATTTAAATAAACATCAAATATTTAAAATACTTGCAAAAACTACTTTTATTTGTACCGGTGGAGTAGGAAACCTTTATCTTACAACTACCAACCCTAATATAGCTACCGGCGACGGCATTGCCATGGTTCACAGGGCAAAGGGAACAACCGAAAACATGGAATTTATTCAGTTTCATCCCACTTCGTTATTTAATCCTGGCGAAAGACCTTCATTTTTAATAACCGAAGCTCTCAGAGGCTTTGGAGCCATTCTTAAAACAATAGCAGGAAAAGAATTTATGCACGAATACGATTCAAGGGGTTCGCTTGCACCACGTGACATTGTTGCACGTGCCATAGATTATGAAATGAAAAAAAGAGGCGAAGATTTTGTTTATATAGATGCTACACAATCAGATAAAAATGAACTTATTTATCATTTTCCAAATATTTATGCCAAATGCCTGAAAATCGGAATTGATATTACACGAGACCCAATTCCTGTGGTTCCTGCAGCTCATTATCTTTGCGGAGGAATTAAAGTAGATGCTAACGGTTGTACTCACATTCATCATTTATATGCCACCGGCGAAACTGCATCTACCGGTTTGCATGGAGCAAATCGGCTGGCTTCTAATTCATTGGTTGAAGCGCTTGTTTTTGCTCACCGTGCTGCTCAACATGCTGTTAATATTTACAACGATATACAATATCAGGAAAATATACCGGAATGGAATGATAAAGGAACTACACATCCCCGCGAATTAATACTTATAACTCAAAATACCCGCGAATTACATCATCTTATGAGTTATTATGTTGGAATTGTTCGTTCCGATAGTCGCTTAAAAAGAGCCTATTCACGCCTCGAAATGATTTATAACGAAACCGAAGAATTATATAAAACATCAAAAATTTCACAAAAACTTTGCGAACTAAGAAACTTAATTACAGTAGGTTATCTGGTTATCAAAGCAGCTCAAGCCCGAAAAGAAAGTATAGGGTTACATTATAACATAGACCATGCTTCAAAAAAAATAAAGACAATATTGTAAAAAAGCAACCTTTAGTTTATTAATATCGTCTTACTTTTAAAAGAATAATTTTTTTGTACAAAAAATTTGTACATTTGTAAATAAATTTTTTAAAAAAAAACTTATGAGAACAATTACGTGCTTATTTTTTATTGTCCTTTTTGCAATGCCTGTATTTGCAAAAAAAGTAGAAGTAGAAACAGCAAAAAAAGCTGCAAAAA
>PCSS01000387.1:0-1069 GCA_002771395.1 Bacteroidetes bacterium CG23_combo_of_CG06-09_8_20_14_all_32_9
TCTTTTTTTCTTTTGCCATATTTTAATTTTTTAAAGAGAAATAAAAGTACAAATAAACAGTAATTTTATCCTCTCTTGAACAATGCTTTAATAATCATACCTGTCATTTTTGGGTTTTCTTTCAATCGTCTGGTACAGTATGCAAACCATTTTGTACCAAACGGTACGTAAACCCGCATAGAATGTCCTTTATCTATTATTGATTTTCTAAGTTCGGGAGTTACACCCAAAAGCATTTGAAATTCATATTTATTTTTTGGCACGTTATATTTTTCAAGCAATTTATAAGCACTATTAACCAATACTTTGTCGTGAGTTGCAATACATGTATAAATCTTATTTTTAAGCATAAACTCAAGATTTAAGAGATAATTTTGGTTTATTTCTTCATATTTCTTAAAAACAAGTTCTTTTGGTTCATTATAAATACCTTTGCAAAGTCTGTAATTCATCGGGCTTGCGGGAGTATTCAAATCAAGAAGATTAGTAACATCGGGCAGTGTTCTTTTTAGATATGCCTGAACAACTATCCCTGTATTATTTGGAAATTCTTTTTTAAGTTTTCTTAATAATTCTAATTCTAAATCAGTACATTTTGTGTCTTCCATGTCAATTCTTACAAAATTATTATACTCTTTAGCCTTTGCCACAATTTCCCTGATATATTTATAGCACATATCTTTATCAATCAATAAACCGAACATAGAGGGTTTTAAAGAGTAGTTACCGTTAATCTTGCTTTTTTCGGTTAGTTCAATAACTTGCAGGTATTCATTTCTGTTTTGTTCAGCTTCATCTAATTTTGTAATAAATTCGCCTAATACATCTATAGTAATTTTAATTCCTTGTTTATTCAATTCTTTGCAGGAATTTATTGCTTCATCAAGTGTTTTTCCGGCAATATAACGTTTTGAAAAAGCCCATACAAATTTCTGAGGCATGTAAGGTAATAAAGATGCAATGGTTTTATTAAACATAGTTGGTTGATTTAAAGTATTGTATATAACAGTATTTTTAATACTGCAATAAAATATGTTTTATGCAAAATTAAATTATTATTTATTATTTT
>PCSS01000387.1:1080-3587 GCA_002771395.1 Bacteroidetes bacterium CG23_combo_of_CG06-09_8_20_14_all_32_9
GGACTTCTAAAAATACCCTATTCGTCATGCTGAACTTGTTTCAGCATCTAACAAAACGAAGTTCTGCATTGAGATTGCTTCGTTCCTTGCAGTAACGCTATTGAAATTTTTAGAACCCACCTTATGTTTGAAATTAATACGACAGCCATCACCTTTCATATAATTTTTATATTTTTACAGCAAATAAAATACGATGGGCAGATATAATAAAAATTTGCATAATGAAAAAAAAGTAATTAAGCAATCGGTTAAAAAACAGGTAAGTGAAACTGTGGTAAAAAACTATTTAAACAAAAAATCAATTTACATTATTATTTTTCTTTTTTCTTTTGTTTTTTACGGAAATACCATTATTAACGATTATACCTTAGACGATGCTATTGTAATTACTCAAAATGAATATACATTGAAAGGTGTTTCGGGAATTAAAGATATTTTTTCTACCGAGCTTTTTACAGGATTCTTTAAAGTTAAAAAAGATTTGGTAATGGGTGGCAGGTACCGTCCACTTTCTGTCGCTACTTTTGCTTTGGAAATTGAAATTTTTGGACAAAATCCTTATATCAGTCATTTTATTAATGTTGCATTATTCGCATTAATTGGAATTTTGCTTTTTGAAGTTTTGTCAAAGCTTCTTAAAAAGTATAATAAAAGTTTAAAATGGTATTACAATCTGCCGTTGATAACAACGTTACTATATCTTGCTCATCCAATTCATACCGAAGTAGTTGCAAACATAAAAGGACGCGATGAACTTCTTTCTTTAATTGGCGTACTTATAACTTTTATTTACACTTTAAAATATATAGAAAATAAAAAAACGATTTATCTTATTTTTTCATTTCTCGGTTTTTTTGCAGGTATGTTTTCAAAAGAAATTGGGATAACATTTTTAGTAACAATACCATTGGCATTGTGGTTTTTTACCGATTCAAAATTCGGAAAAGTCTTAATTTCTATGATGCCGCTTTTAATTGCAGCCATTATTTATTTTATAATAAGAGGAACCGTACTGGGCGACCAAACTACCAAAGTTATTCCTGAATTGATGAACGATTCTTTTCTTTATATGACTTCTTCTCAAAAGTTTGCAACCATTGCATATACTATGGGAATTTATTTGAAATTAATTTTCTTTCCGCACCCATTAACTTATGATTATTACCCATACCATATTCCAATTACCGAATGGAGCAACTGGCACGCATTCGGTTCATTTATTATTGTTGTTTTATTGGCGATTATCGCTTTTAAAGGAATAAAATATAAAACAATAATTTCTTTTGGGATATTTTTTTATGCAATTTCACTGGCGCCTGTTTCAAATATTTTATTTCCTATTGGAGCATTTATGAACGAAAGGTTTGTGTTTATTGCCTCGTTGGGTTTTTGTATTATTTTAGCATGGTTTATTTCTGTAAAATTGCCTCTGTTAATTAAAAAAGAAAAGACAAGGATCATCCTTGTGCCATTTATTTTGATATTAATTTTTGGACTCTATGGTTTTAAAACTATTACCCGTAACTCCGACTGGAAAAATGATTTTACCCTTTTTACTCACGATGTAAAAATTTCGGTAAACGGAGCAAAAAGCAATTGTTCGGCAGGCGGAAAACTTATTGAAGAAGGTACAAAACCCGGAAATGAGGCTGTACGTGAGCAATATTTAAAACAAGCTATAAAATATCTTAATCATTCACTCGAAATTTATCCGGCTTATGGTGATGCACTTTTATTATTAGGTAATGCATGGTTTGAGTACAATAAAAATTATGACTCAACACTTATTGCATATAAAACCTTATTAAATCTAAATCCTAATCATAATCAGGTATTTACTAATCTTGATATAATATTTAAAAATCTTGATAGTGCTGATTATAAAATAAAAGTTTATCAGGATTTATATAAAATCAACCCTAATCGCTTTGAAGTAAATTATAATCTGGGTAACCAGTACGGAAGATATAAAAATGATTTAACAAAAGCTATATTTTATTTAAAACGTGCAGTTGTTATTGATTCTAAAAAGTCATTTGCATTAAAAGACCTTGGTGTAGCTTATGGAATGGAAGCTAAATATGATTCTTCCATTATTTTTCTTAAAAAAGCCGCAGAACTCGACCCCAAAGATTCGCAAACGTTTTTAAACATTGGGATTTCATATATGAATAAAAATCAAAAAGAAGAAGCACAGAAGTATTTTAAGAGAGCAAAAGAATTAGACCCTAAAATTAATATTCCGAATTAAAGAACGATGTTACCAGGGGATATGAAAAAATAAATCCCATTTTGCAAGTCAGGTATTAAGGTATAGAGTATAAAGGTATAGGGTATAAAGGTATAGGATATAAAGGTATAAGGATACAGCCATATTTCCCTATACCTCTATACCTCTTTACTTTTATTGGAATTAATTAGTGTCTGTCCATAATGTCTATTTTTTGAAAATCAACCTTTACCCCATCCCTAAAGGGAGCGTTGATTTTCAATGACTTCTCCCTTTA
>PCSS01000283.1:0-2431 GCA_002771395.1 Bacteroidetes bacterium CG23_combo_of_CG06-09_8_20_14_all_32_9
AATGGGTGTTCTTAAATCAAAAGAAACCGACATTACAGACTTTATTTAGTAAGTAGCTGAAAGACTTGTTCAAGCGACATTTCTTTCTGTTGCATCGAAAGAACTGTAAGGTGGTGTTTTACTGCAAATTGAAAAACTTCGGGACGAATATCATCGCTGGAATCAGTTTCAATTAGCCAATTATATTGTTTTAAACCCTGAACTTTGCTTACACCTTTAATTTTTAACAGTTCATCGCGTGAAACGGTAGTATTAAATTCAACAATAATTGTTTGATGATTTCCTGGTGATGTATTTTTTTGCAGGTCTTCTTTTTTGTTGTCGGCAACTATTTTTCCGTTATTTATTATTATTACACGGTCGCAAATAGCTTCCACTTCCTGCATTATATGTGTGGATAGAAGTACGGTTTTTTGTTTGCCAACTTCGGTAATTAAATTTCTTATTTCAATTGTCTGGTTTGGGTCGAGTCCCGAAGTCGGTTCATCTAAAATAAGAACCGAAGGGTTATGAATTAGCGCTTGTGCAAGTCCTACGCGTTGCCGGTAACCTTTGGATAATTCTCCTATTTTCTTTTTTTGCTCGGAACTTAGTCCGGTTTTAGTTATTATCTCTTCGGTTCTGCTTTTTGCATCTTTTCGCCGCAGATTATATAAACGAGCTATAAAATAGAGATATTCACGAACATACATATCAAGATAAAGCGGATTGTTTTCGGGTAAATATCCGATTTGTTTTTTAACAGCAATGTTTTTTTCGAGGATGTCTAAATTATTTACCAAAACTTTGCCCGACGACGGTGAAATAAAACCGGTAATAATTCTCATCATTGTTGATTTTCCGGCTCCGTTAGGTCCAAGAAAACCAAATATTTCGCCACTCGAAATTTCAAATGAAACATTATCAAGGGCTTTTTGATTTCCGTATAATTTAGTTATACTTTTTACACTTATCGACATTTATTAACTGAAAAATATTTTTTGCAAATTAAATTGTATTAAAATAAATTTCGTTTATGTTTTTCGCCAAGCACTTTAAGCATATCAACGGTCATTGCATCTAAATTGTATGCAGGTTTCCAGCCCCATTCTGCACGGGCGGCGCTATCGTCAATAGAGTTTGGCCAACTGTCGGCAATTGCCTGACGAAAATCAATATTATAATCAATGGTGAAATCAGGGATGTATTTTCGTATGCTCTCTGCCATAAGTTTAGGTGTTACACTAAAGGATCCAACATTAAAATCGGAATGATGCTTTAATTTGGAATAATCGGCTTGTAACAAATCAATGGTACATTTCAGACAATCGGGCATGTACATCATAGGAAGCATGGTATCTTCCTTTAGGAAACAAGTATATTTCCTGTTTTTAATGGCTTCGTAATAAATGGCTACAGCGTAATCGGTAGTTCCGCCACCGGGTAATGTTTCGTTACTGATAATTCCCGGGTAACGAACTCCGCGTATATCCATTCCATATTTTTGAACATAATAATCGGCTAAAAGCTCGCCGGCAACCTTTGTTACACCATACATCGAAGTCGGTTTAAGCACAGTTTCCTGAGGTGTATTGTCCCGCGGTGTTGACGGTCCAAAAGCTGCAATGGAACTCGGATTAAAAACCAGTTTAACTTTAAGCTCACGAGCTACTTCCAACACATTAATTAAGCCGTTCATGTTTACATTCCATGCCTGCATAGGATTTTGCTCACCTGTAGCCGATAAGATAGCTGCCATATTTATTATGCAGTTCACCTGATACTTTTTGCATACCTCAAAAAGTTTATTTTTTTCAGTTACATTAAAAAACTCAAATTCCCCCGATTCAAGTATTTTTTTTGAGGGTGTAGTCTTCCGACCGTTACCAATAACATTTTCGTTGCCATAAATACGCCTTAGTTCCATAATAAGTTCAGAACCAATTTGTCCGGTACAACCTATAACAATAATTTTTTTAATTTCCATAAATGAGATTTAAAATTAGACATTGATATTTTATGACAAAAGTATAATTATTATCAATATGATTTTATATTATACCTTGAATCTGTGAAAAAAAACAAAATCATTGCTAATAAAAAATAATTTAGAATATAGAATGCTCAATGTAGTTCCGAAACTTTGGGATTCTTTATTTCTACATTAGATATTCTACATTTCTTTGTCCTAACAGTATAGAAAAATAAAAAAGAATTAAAAAATGTTTTTTCTTGGTTTACTGAAAAATATTTTACCTTTGCTTTTAATTCACGGATTCAGGTTGCTCCGACTTTTCCAAAGTTTCAAACTTTGGAAAAGTTTTTAAAGTAGCAATGCTTTTAATTCACGGATAAAGATAAATATATAACTAAAGAGGGGTTCTAAAAATTAGATTTTTCGAGGCTTGCGAATTTTTCAAAGCCGGAGTTTACCCTGTTAAATAATTCAAAT
>PCSS01000283.1:2483-4290 GCA_002771395.1 Bacteroidetes bacterium CG23_combo_of_CG06-09_8_20_14_all_32_9
CTTCAGGAAAAAGGTTTTTACACAGAGGGAAATAGAATATTGTGAATCGAAAAAGAATAAAGCTCAACATTATGCTGCCCATTTTGCAGCAAAAGAAGCTTTTTTCAAAGTAATCGGAACAGGTTGGAAAAATGGGATGGCTTTTAATGAAATAGTAGTTTTGAATAATGAACTGGTGAAACCTGAGATTATTTTATACGGAAATACAAAAAGATTTATCAAAAAGAACAATATTACCAAAATACATTTATCTTTGTCGCATATAAAAGATTTGGCTGTTGCTTTATAATTTTAGAAAAACTTTAAAAGGAAAAAATGTAAAACATTGGCTCTTATGAAGAAAAATAGAAAATTTTGATAGGGCTATTTCTGAAAATGAACTCAAAAATAAAATTGTTTTAATAAAATAATTTCTTAAATAAAATTTACGGAGGAAAAATTATGGCTTATTCTAAAAAAATCAAAGTGTTGTATCAGGAGCAGTTACAACAAATTCAGAATGCAGGAATTTTTAAACAGGAAAGATTTATTCATTCTGCACAGGCGGCTGATATTGAGGTTGAATTTCCTACAGGGGCTTCAATAAAGAAAGTTATAAACATGTGCTCAAATAATTATCTGGGGCTTTCAAGTCATCCGGATGTTATAAAAGCTGCCCATAAAGGTTTAGACGCTCGTGGTTACGGGATGTCTTCTGTTCGTTTCATTTGCGGAACGCAAGATATCCACAGTGAGTTGGAAAATAAAGTAACTGAATTTCTGGGAACAGAAGATACAATTCTTTTTGCTTCTTGTTTTGATGCAAATGGTGGGGTTTTTGAAGCATTATTAAGTCAGGAAGATGTAATTATTACAGATGCTTTAAATCATGCTTCAATTATTGATGGTATCCGTCTTTGTAAGGCACAACGGTTGATTTATAATCATTCTGATATGAGAGATGCAGAAGAAATAGATAATGAAACAAAAAAATCAGTGAAAGGACTTGAAAGATGTCTTAAAGAAAGTCAAAAATACAAGTTGCGTATGATAGCAACAGATGGAGTATTCAGTATGGATGGCGATACGGCAAAACTTGATGAGATTTGTGATTTAGCAGAAAAATATGATGCCCTGGTAATGATAGATGATAGTCATGCTTCAGGATTTATAGGAAAAACCGGCAGAGGAACTCACGAATATAGAGGCGTAATGGGCAGAGTTGATATTATTGCAACTACTTTTGGAAAAGCGCTTGGCGGGGCTTCGGGTGGATGCATTTCGGGGAGGAAGGAACTTGTAGAAATGTGCCGCCAGAAAGCACGACCATATCTTTTTTCAAATACTGTTGCTCCGGTTGTGGTATCCGGTATACTGAAGGTTTTTGATATTCTTTCGGCAAGCACAGAGCGCAGAGATAAACTTGAGAAAAATTCCGAATACTGGCGAAAAGGTTTAAGCAAAGCGGGTTTTATTCTTAAAGAAGGAAATACTCCTATTGTGCCTATAATGTTTTTTAATGCCAAACTTTCACAGGATTTTTCAAAAGACCTTTATGAAGAAGGAATATATGCAATCGGCTTCTTTTACCCGGTTGTTGCTAAAGGACAAGCAAGGATAAGGACGCAGATTTCTGCAGGACATGAAATACATCACTTGGATAAAGCACTGGAGGCATTTATTAAGGTAGGTAAAAAATATGATATTCTTGGAAAAACAAAACAGGAAATTATTGACAGATACGGTTTGTAATACAAATTGTTAATTTTGAATAATCTACTACAAAAAAACTGTCCTTGTGACAGTTTTTTTGTATTAATAACTCACC
>PCSS01000114.1:0-311 GCA_002771395.1 Bacteroidetes bacterium CG23_combo_of_CG06-09_8_20_14_all_32_9
ATAAATAATTCTTCAAATTTCAAAGAACAAACATACGAGAGTCTGTCTATAATGTCCAATTTTTTCGTTATACCCCAGTACGCTTCACTACGGGGTTTACCCCGTTGGATATTTGTTTTTTATTTTCACTCTGTTGTTTAAAGGGATTATCCAACGGGGTAAACTTGTTTTGAAAAACAGACATTTCAAAAGAGATTACTCACATTTTAATTTTATTTTAAACGTGTTCGTGAGATCGCTTCGCTAAGTTCTTCGCTAATCACTCAGAATGACAAAGTAAAAATCGCAAGCATCAAACTCGAACATTATAT
>PCSS01000114.1:343-2773 GCA_002771395.1 Bacteroidetes bacterium CG23_combo_of_CG06-09_8_20_14_all_32_9
AGTTATCGCGGGTTCTGGTAAAACTATACCGACCATATCTATAGTAAATTGCTATACCACATCCTGCAATTGATTGACGAGTAATATTACTAAAAACAATACCTGTTTCGTAATATCCTTTTTCTAAAGTTTTGAAAGAATAGCCAAAATGATTTTCAATTTTATTCAAATTGCCAAATCCAACATTTTGGCAAACAGAAATGCCCGGTCGAAATTTGCCAGCCTTAAAAAGTAATTTTCCAAAATCGTAAGTAAAAAATAATGAAACAAATTTATCAGAATAAAATTCGTTCATTCGCATTGTTGCAAAAGTATTTGAAGCATCTATCGAAAAACCTGAATAATTACCATAGCCTGTATATAACAAATTTAATGGCAGTATTTTATTAACAAGCCCTGCACTTAACTGGACTATTACTTTACCCATTAATTTTAGGTCAAAATTTGCATTTATTTTAGTTTCATATTTCCAATAATTAAAGTTGCCGTAATTTGACTTCACTCCTCTTGTAACATTAAAAAATAAAGTTGGATAGTTAGAGCCAAGCGAATATTTTCCAAAAAAAGTTTTCATAAATTTTTCTTTGTACGAAAATTTTAATTTTGCTCCAAATTCATTTACCGAAAATATAGTTTTTAAAGTATCTGAATAGTCCACAAAAGAATAATTATCCGGAAAACTAAAATCAACTATTCTACCAAAACATTCTGTTTTAAAATATTGTAAAAAGCGGAATGTAAATGACGCCTTGTATTCATCAAATTTATACATCCGGTTAACAAGCAACTGACGGTACATTTCGGATGAAGTTATTGAATGATAATCTAACATTGAGTATGCTCCTACTTCGCTTACATCATGCGAGTATGCTCCAGTAAATTGTGTTTCGTTTTGCACATTGTTGCCAATTTTTATTCGTCCTCCGTATTTTAAATCTTTATCTTTAACTCCAATTGCAGTATAACCTCCAAGCGAAAACCACTTTATAACTTTTTCGTTTGATGAAATATCAAGACATGGTCTTAATCCCTCGAAATGATTATACGATAACATTCTAACTAAATCAAAGTTTAATATTCCCCACTGGATATAACCTTTAGTAAGCCTTTCGAATACTTTTAATTTTGCATCTAGATGTTCGGCTTCGCCCAAGCTGTCAATTACTTTATATGTTTCTTTTTCTATATTGTTAAGTTGTTCTGAACGATAAGTATTCCAAAATGTGCTGTCTTTTTTTGCTGCATCTTTTGTTATTTCGAGCTGAATACTATTAAATTGTTTTGCGGTTAAATACGGATTTATTTCAATCATATCAATATAGCTTTTGCCAACACCTATAAGAGGCAAAGTACGTTTCCTTAATACCGCAAGCGAATCGTTTAATAACAACGTGTCGGGATATTCGCTAATCTGTAATCCCGAAAATTTTATATCGGTATTTAACTGAACAGGAAACCAATGCGTATTTTGAATAAATTCGTACTTCTGCTGAATTTTAATTCCTAATCCTTCTGAATTTTGAACTGGTTCTGCAATAACACTTTGCAACGCATAACCATTACTGTTAATTGAAATTACACCTTTTAAACCATCAAATAAAGTGCCTTTTAAAGGACGATAAGAAATAACAAAAACTGTATCGTTCCTTTCATTAAAAATGGTGTCCTCAATTTGAAAAAAATATTTTTTAGTGGCATTTTTAGCAACCGGACTTAAATATTTTTTACTCCCAACTTCAACAATATCCGAATAAAATGAAAATGATTGTAATTGCGTAGCAAGTAATAAAAAATATGGTTGTTTTAATCCCGAACTACGCGATGCTATTACTTTTTCCTGATTTTTATCGGGATATAAAAATTTTCGTTCGCTAACAGTTTCGGTTAAAAAAATATGTTGTTTCGAAAAAAAAGCTTCCAGACTTTTTGATTTATTTGTATCAATATGCGAACTGTCAGTTTTTTCTCTGTATTTTAAATATTTTGGGAGTGTTTTGGCTGTAATTTTTATTGTATCATAATTTGCATCAAGCATTTTTGGGTCAACTGTAAAATACATTTTGTTATACGACACATAAGAAAACGAACTCAAACTTTCGGGGTTATTATTTTCCCTGTTTTCAATAACTTTATTAATTATTCTATGTGCAGGATTTTCGCCAGCTACAATAGTAACTTCATTTAAATTTAATGAAGTAGTAACAAGCACTACTTTTAAAAGTTCAGTCTGTTTAATTGTGTTAATTGTTAATGTTTTAGTGGAGTATCCTAAATAACTAAAAATTAGTTTTACCTCATCTTTTGAGGTTTGAAATGTAAAGTAACCATCAATATTAGTTGAGGTTCCAAGATTTTTATCGCCATAAATTACATTAACAAAAGCAAGTGGTTCGTGTGTGTTGTTATCAATTACTTTTCCTGAAATTTTAT
>PCSS01000114.1:2787-3413 GCA_002771395.1 Bacteroidetes bacterium CG23_combo_of_CG06-09_8_20_14_all_32_9
AACTAATAAAAAAAAATTGTAACTACCATGCATATTGAGTAATAATTTTTTTTTAAGATTTTAAATTACCCTACTCCAAAGACCAAGTCCCAAATTTCAAATACCAACTTCTAACCTCTAACTTCTAAAACTTTAAGTATTTTTTATTCAAAAGCACCCATTTTCAGTATATTAATTTCTTTTTCGGTTAAAAAACGCCACTGTCCGCGAGGCAATCCTTTTTTAGTTAGCCCGGCAAAATAAACCCTGTCCAAACGAATTACTTTATATTCTAAATATTCAAACATTCGGCGAACTAACCTGTTCCGTCCAGAGTGAACTTCAACTCCTACCTGGCTTTTATCAACAGGGTCGGTATAATCTATTTCATCGACTTTAATAAAACCATCTTCAAGTTCAACACCATTTTTTAAAGCGAGCATGTCGTCTTTTTTTATGTTTTTATCGAGAAATACATGATAAATCTTTTTCTTGTTCGAACGTGGGTGGGTGAGTTTTGAAGTTAAATCACCATCGTTGGTTAGTAAAATTATTCCTGTTGTGTTGCGGTCGAGTCTGCCCACAGGCATAACGCGTTCGCGACAAGCACCACGTATTAATTCTAAAACAGTTTTTCTTCCTTTTTC
>PCSS01000168.1:0-10020 GCA_002771395.1 Bacteroidetes bacterium CG23_combo_of_CG06-09_8_20_14_all_32_9
AGTTCACCCCGTTAAATAATTTTGCCAAAGGCAAAATTCCCGCTTTGCGGGATTTAACGGGGTAAATAAAAAAATAAAAAGTTAAAATTATTACCATTCATATAGTATAGCATGATGCCTTTCTTTGTGAAACTTTGTGGCTTTGTGTATTAGCAGCGGAAAATTCATTTCCTCCAAGAAACCAAGAAACACAAAGAAAAAATTAAGGGTGAATAGTAACTAAAAATTTACATAATTCAGTTAAATTTATGTATTATTTGGGATTAGACCTTGGTTCTTCATACACTAAAGGTATTTTAACAGATGAAAATAATCAAATTATTGATTATCATGTGTTTAAAACAGGATTTGATTTTAAAAAAGCTGCACAAAAAGTAATTGCCCGGTTTTCGAAAAATTATAAAATTGAATTTCCCGTTTTTACCTGTGGATACGGTCGCACAGAAATTGACGAGCCATTAATTTCCAATTCAGAAATTATAGCGCTTTCCGAAGCCGTTTTTAATATTTACAAAAAGGAATGCTCGGTAATAGACATTGGCGGGCAGGACACCAAATACATCAAAATTAACCAATACGGACAGGTTGATAAATTTAAAATGAACCGGAAATGTGCAGCAGGCACAGGTTCTTTTATCGAAGAAATTGCATTCCGACTTAATGTTTCTGCACTTGAATTTAGTAAATTAGCCGAACAATCAAAGCAAGATATAAAAATAAATAGTTACTGTACCGTATTTGCTGTTTCAGAGATAATTGGAATGATGAAAAAAGGAATTATCATGCCCGATGTGGTAAACGGAATTTACAAATCTGTTATAAGCCGTTGCACTGAATTAGCTCCAATTGAAGATTTTTTGGTAATAACAGGCGGTATTCCCGACAACCATCCAATGATGGTAAAACTTTTCAAAAAAACCTTTCCCGAATCAGACTGTCCGCCAAAATCACAGTTTCTGGCTGCCTATGGCTGTGTACTGTTAAATCATTCAAAAAATTCTAAATCCTAACTTGCATAAAGCAGAAAAAAACTATCCGACAGGTCGCAAAAACCCGACAGGTCGCAAAGCACCTGTTGGGTATGAAATTAAATTCACTACTTGAATATACGACCTTACAGAAACTTCGTAACCTGTCAGGTTATGGAACAATGGTTTAAAATGATATGTAAATAATTTTTAAAATTTTACGTTTTTGCTGTCGAAAAAATACCGAACTATTTATAAAAATATTTTCAAAAATGAATTTAATATGTTATAATTGCATTTTTGAAATTAAGAAAATAACATATCAATAAGGAGGCATATTATGAAAGAAATAAAATCAATGTTTCCCAATGCAAGAATTCCTTATGGCACATGGGGTAGCAGCTATTTCCCGGCATGGCAGACATCATCGCTGGCTGAAGTAAACATCGGTCAGTTTGCAGGGGAAGCTATGGCAAACATATTAGGAAAAAGGAAAGTTCCTGCCAGAAAACTGGAATACCTGGTTATCGGGTCAACAATTCCTTATCACTGGAAATTCTGGAACGCTCCATTTCTGTCTAATTGTTTAGGGCATCGGCTACCGGGATTTCATGTGGAACAGGCATGTGCTACCGGACTTACTTCAGTAATACAGGCAGGTTCGGAAGTAAATGCAGGAAGTTATGATACAGTCGGAGTACTAACATTTGACAGGACGAGTGATTCGCCTGCAGGCGTATTCCCTGAACGCCGCTCGTACAGAAGAACCGAAGTACTGGCTGATGTTTGGGATAACTTCGGTTTTGACCCTGCAACAGGCGGCGCTATGATTGCCACTGCAGGACAATCTGCCCGAAAATACAAAATTGACCGCTCCGAAGTAGATGAACTGACATACCTGCGATATAAGCAATATTTTGATGCTAAAAATTCAGGTTTTCTCAATCGCGTTCTTTTCCCTTTTGATATATTGAATGTACAGGGAAGGCTTGTCGGGAAAGTAGATGACGACTATGGCGTTCGCCAGATTACTCTATCGGGATTGAAAGAAATGCGTGAACTGGATACCTGCGTAACTACAGGAACTCAAACACATGCTTCCGACGGAATGGCTACTATACTTGTAACTTCCCCGGAAAAAGCTAAGGAATTAAGCCCTAAACCTGATATTGATATTCAGTTTATTGCAAAAGTTGATGTTTGTGCACTTCCAGGTTTCATGTCCGAATCTCCTGGACTCGCCGTAAAGAAGCTCTTACAAATGACCGGGTTAACAATGGATGATATTGTTGTTGCAAAAAATCACAATCCATTCGCTGTTAACGACGCTATATTTTCAAAAATCATGAATTACGACTGGCGTAAAATGAATAAAACAGGATGTTCGCTTGTATGGGGTCATCCCCAGGGTCCAACACTTACAAGAATACTGATGGAATCGCTTGAAGAGGCAGTTGATTTAGGAGGCGGTTACGTCCTGATTTTCGGATGTGCTGCCGGTGATGTAGGCACTGCCGGAATTTTTAAAGTTTCATAAAGAGAAAGTGAGACAAAGAGAAAGTGAGATAAAGAGAAAGTGAGACAAAGAGAAAGTGAGACAAGGTTGATGAGAGTGTTAAAATAAATAAATGAAAAATCAATCTTTAAACATATACAAACATAAAAATTCAATATCACTGGCAATTAAATGTGTATAAGTTATCTGTTGAAGCGGCAATGGAAATTTTTGAAATATCAAAATTATTTCCGAAAGAAGAAATATATAGCTTAACAGACCAAATCAGGCGTTCCTCACGTTCGGCATCAGGACAAATTGTTGAAGGTTGGAGACGAAGAAAATATAAAGCAGCATTTATAAATAAACTCAATGAAGCGGAAGGTGAAGCTGCTGAAACACAGGTGTGGCTTGAGTATTCGGTAAAATGTAAATATATTAGCAGAGAAACAGGAGAAGTATTACACAAAAAGTATGACCTTATTATTGGTCAACTCGTAAATATGGGAAATAACTCGGATAAATGGGTTTTGAAACGGGAAAAAGAAAGTGTGAAAATATAAATGTGTGAGAGTGTGCACTGGTTCTCACTTTCTCATTGTTTCATTATCTCACTTTCCCTTATTTCCCTGCAAGTATTGAGAAGTTACGTTGAATAGTAATAAAATTTCATAAGGAGGAAAAAATATGATAAATCAAATGAGACAATCAACACTCCAGACGCTGGGGTTAGGTTCAGTTTTAGAAATCTTTCAAAATGGTAAACTACCGGTTTCCGCAAGTGAACTGGTTGACCAGGTTTTTGGTAAAGCATGTAACAGAGGTGCGCTTGTTATTTCAGGAGCCAACGGTATTGTAGGTTCCGGGAAAACTATGCAGTTTGCCTCACGGCTTGTACCTTACGGAGTACCTGTTATAGCTCTTGATTTTCCGGGTGTACCCGACGGTATTGCGAAACATTATCCCGGGCTTATAAGAGTATTCGGTAAAGACAATGCCAATAAGATTATGGGGAATATTATCAATATCTCTTATGACGGAAAAAGTCTTCCCGAAGTTTTATCGGCTTATAATCCCAAGTTTCTTCTTGAAGCTATTCCTGAAATTCTTGATATCAAGAAAGAACATTACAGGATTTTCAGAGCGAAGTTCCCGGGAATAGATATCTGGTCTGTAACTTCAGGATTTCCCCGCTCCGCTCTTGGTGTAGGTATTTCCCACCCGGCATTTCCGCACGAGGTAAACAAAATTTGGGAAATAGTAGAACCCAAACCTTCCAATAGCACAAAACTTTTATGGGCGTTGGGACTGATACCTATGCCTGTGAGCGACAACTGGTCATTTGTTCTTGATGTGCTGTTTTGCGGATTAACGCTTGCAGGTACAAGGTTTTGCGAGGCGACTAATATGCCATTCTGGAAAACTGATAAATATATCCGTAAATTTTTTGGTCCCAACCCATTCAGGGCACATGACGCTATCGGTGCAGCCGGAGCCAACTTCCTGACATGGTCATGCCTGCATCATCTAAGTAAACACTATGGAGAATTATTTACTCCTACCGCTACGTTAGATGAAAAGAAAGACGGCAAACAAAACTGGTACCCGTTAAATCATTTACGCCCAATTGTTGATTGGTCAATGACCAATGAAGAAACTGAAGAATTTCATACATGGATTCTTGGTTCATTATTCCAAATGACAAGTCTCATGCTCCATGAAAAACGAACACATCTCTCGCAAATGAATCTTATCGGTGAGTTATGTGCCCAATTCAGGCATGGAATAGTGGCAACTATCCGAAGTTATGGGGCTGCTAATGTTCGCAAAATTGTTGGTGATTACCATAAATTGCATCCTGCAGCAGCTAAAAAGGCATGGCATCCGGAAGTATTTGACAATATTAATACTCCCGAATGGCAACAACTTTACGTAAATGCCGAACATGACGGGAATGCTGGAGTTATTTCAATAAACCGTGAAATTTATAACCATGATGTGAACGCTGAATTGAACAGGGCTATTGACTGGCTGAAATCAGCAGGTATCAAAAATGTTATTGTTACAGGTGATTTTCATCTTTCAACGCAGATGCTCGGTGCCGATACCACCGATTTCTTTCCAGCCATCGAAAATGAAGCAAAAGGTGTTGAACTTAGTAACTCATGGTCTGCAACTGCCAGGCGGCTAAATAATGATTTCAAAACATCTGTCGGCGTAATTAACGGAAAACGCTGTCTCGGAGGATTTCTTGAACTGATGATGCATTGCCATTACATCGTAGCTGAAGAAAATGCTGTTCTTGGTATGCCTGAAGTTACCTTACCCGTTGTGCCGGGTATGGAAGCCTGTCATTGGCCCTTCAGGAAAGTTAAACAGGAAGATTATGCAAACCTGCTCAAATTATTATTAACAGGGAAACCTGTTAAAGCCAAAGAATCTGTTGGTTGGTTAACCGACTATACAGGTACAATGGAAGAAGCTATTAAAATGGCATGGAAAATAGCCACAGGCGCTGAACATGGATTAAAGAAACGTGAAGTTGCTGAAGAAAAACTTAAAAACATACCGAAAGAACTGGCAGGATTGAAAGATACGGGTGATGCCATGATGGATAATGCGCGAAAAGCTATTATTGAATGTATTTCAATTTCGTGCAACGTTCCCTTATCAGAAGCTATATCAGTACAATCGAAATATTCCGGCAACTTCATGACCACAAAACTATTCAAAAAAGGAGCTATTGGCAGCGCTTATACAAAAACGTGGATAGTATAACGGGTAGGTATATACACCTTTACTTGTATATAATCCCCCTATTATCTGCAACTCAATATTTTTACTAATTTATTTAAAATCAGTCTAATATCAAATAACCTGCTCATTCTGTTTATTTTTTTGTCCTACCGATTTTTTTTCTGTATGCAAGTTAGTAGTATTTTTTGAATTATAAACAAATTTCAGATTTCTTAAAATTCCAGTAAATAAACTAACTGAATTACAGTCTGATAGATCTACACCATAACAATAAAATTAGACTTTAAGAAATTCTGAAATCATGTAATATACTGTTTATGAATATAATACATATTTTTTTAAAAATCGTGAAATATTTATATACCTCATAATTAATTTATTGCCAGATAGTTTATGGACAAATTATTGATATGGATTTTAAAAAGTCTGAAGCGCTTTAAAATAAATACTATTTTTGTAGTTACCAAATATAATATTCAAAAACTATGAAACCCGATACTACCGTATTTAAAATTACTCTTTTTCTTTTGGCAGTATTTATAATAGTACCATGTTTTGCTCAGGATTATACCGAACTTGGGTCGAAACGTATAAAATATTTTTTGGCTGAGGATTATAATGCCCACTCGCAAAACTGGTCGGTGTTTCAGGATAAGCGGGGAATGCTTTATTTTGGCAACAACGATGGTGTGCTTGAATATAATGGTGTTTCATGGACAAAAATAACAGCTTTTTCTGTAAGGTGTTTTGCACAAGGTCGTGGCAAAAGAATTTATGTCGGTGGCGATAACGAATTTGGTTATTTTGAACCCGATTCAAATGGAGCAAACCGATGGGTTTCGTATTCAAAAAAACTTCCCCAAGAATATAAAAATTATTTATCGGTACTTACTATTCAGCAAGTTGACAGCAAAACTGTATTTTTTGCATTTCGTGGAATTTATATTTACCAAAACGATTCGCTTATAAAAGTTATTAGACCTATAACCGATTTCAGGTTTTCATTTAATTACAAAAACCGCTTCTTTTTGAGGCAAACCGGAATTGGACTTATGGAATTTCGCAGAAACAGAATTTATATGCTTGCACATGGTGATTTTTTTGCCGATAAGCCGGTTTATATGTTTGAGCCTTATGATGAAAATCATGCCATTATTGCAACAAAGCAGAATGGATTATATCTTGTAAACATCAAAAATATAAGCAAAAACAATTTGCCCATTGATTCAATTTACACACCTTTTAAAACCCAAGCCGATAAATTCTTTTCAACAAATAATATTTACCACGGAATTATACTCAGTGACGGAAATTATGCTATCGGTTCAACAGTTGGAGGTATGTTAATTATTGATAAAAAAGGACATATAAAACGTGTTTTTAATAAGCAAACAGGGTTACCGGTAAACAACGTAAATTTTATTTTTAATGACCGCGAAAATAACCTGTGGTTAGCTTTAAATAACGGAATTGCATATATTGAAATGAACAGCCCGATGAATTTTTTCGGCGAAGAATCGGGTTACCAGGGGTTAGTTGTAAATGCAATTAAATTTAAAAATAAATTTTATATAGGTACGCTTGAAGGTCTTTATATACTTACGCTTAACACCGATTTATCTTCGCAAAATTCTTCCTTTTATCATTTTAAACGGCTTACTGCCGATTATAACAGTTTTATGTTTCTCGATACTATTGATGGAAAACTATACGCCGCTGCCCGTTACGGACTTTTCGCTATTGACGGGGAAAAAGTAACCTCCGTAAAAAAAATGGAGTTTTCTTATGTTTTTCTTCACTCTAAAAAATATCCGTCGGTAATGTATATCAATAATTCCAATGGGCTTGCAGTTTTTAAAAAAAATAAAGATATATGGAATTATTCAGGACTGATTAAAGGTCTTGACCACGAAATAAGATACATTTACGAAGAAAATGATGGTACTATCTGGATAAACGGAAACAATAACGATGTGTTAAAATTAACTTTTAAAAATAACGACTTTTTTAATCCAAAAATTACAACTTATGATTCTTTAAAAGGACTTCCTAACCAAAGTTCATTGGCAATTTTTAACGCAGTTAATTACTTATCAGTGTTTTCGCCGGGTTTGGGATTTTACCGCCATTATTCAGATAAATTGCCGGTTGGCAAACCCGACCATTTTTACCACGACCCGCTTTTCCCGTCTTTAATGCCAGGCACCAATGATTCTATTTTTTACTATCTGGCTACTCGTTTAAACGATTCAACGTATTATGCCTTAACATCTGAACAAGGTATGATTAAAATAATTTCAAGGCGCAACAAACCAATTATAAGTATTGAATCATCATGGTTCGGACAAGGAAATTCTACGTTTTTTCTGTATCCCGATAAAGAAAATAATTTACTGTGGTTTTCAACCTTTAAAGGCTTATATTCTTATAATTTAAACAAAATAAAAACTAATAGTATAAGATTTATTACTACTATACAGCAAATTGTAACAGGAAAAGATTCGGTTCTTTATCAGGGTAATGACACAACATTAGTTACAGATATTCCATTCAACAAAAACTCTATTTCCCTTAATTTTGCCGCATTATTTTTTCAGGGAAGCGAAAATAACACCTTTCAATATTACCTTAAAGGTTTAGACGAAACATGGTCAAAATGGACTAAAGAAAAACATATAACTTATAACTTCCTGCCCGAAGGAACTTATACATTTATAGTTAGAGGGAAAAATATTTATGGAACTATTAGCCCGCAAACCGTTTTTAAATTTCACATTCTGCCTCCATGGTACCGCACATGGTGGGCTTATGGTCTGTACGGAATTACCGCCTTTCTGCTCATTATTATTATTGTAATTATTTACAGCAAACAACTAAAATCAAGAAATATTAAGCTCGAAAAACTTGTTCAACACCGTACTGCCCAAATTAAACAACAAAACTCAGAAATTGAGCTTAAAAATTTGCAGTTAAACGATATAAATAAGCAATTGGAAAAACTTTCACTCGTAGCAAGTAAAATTGAAAATTCCGTTTTAATAATGGATTCAAAAGCTCATTTTGAGTGGGTAAACGACGGATTTATAAAATTATATGGCTATACTCTTGAAGAACTTATAAAAGAATACAGCGATAATTTATTTGAATATAGTCAACATCCCGACATCAACTCTATTATAAATATTTGTGTAAATGACAAAATACCAGTTACTTACGATGCTATTATTACAAATCGCAACAAACAAAAAATATGGACACACACTACACTTACTCCTATTTTAGATAAAGATGGAAATGTAACTCAAATTATTGCTATTGATTCCGATATTACTCATTTAAAATCAATTGAACAACAATTGATGGAACAAAATGAAGAAATTAATTCGCAAAAAGATCAACTTGAAGATGCAAACCGTGAACTCGAAAAACTTTCAATAGTTGCAAGCGAAACCGATAATACGGTTATTATAATGGATAAAGACGCTAACTTTTTATGGATAAACAAAAGCCTTAGAAAAAAATATGGAGCTGATTTTGAAAATATTGAAGGAAAAAATCTGATAGATTCATCATATAATCCTGATATTAAGAGAATTGTAGCCAAATGCGTTTCTGAGAAAAAAACTGTTATTTACGAAACGGAAACTAAAATCAGTTCGGAAAAAACAATATGGATGCAAACCACTCTTACCCCGATTCTTAATAAAAATGGTGAAATAAAAAATATAGTAGCCATTGATTCCGACATCACAAAATTGAAAAAAGCCGAAGAAAAAATTATACTTCAGAGCAAAGAACTTGAAAACAACTTAAATGAACTTGAAAAGAAAAATGAACTCATTGTTAATAGTATAGAATATGCCCGAAAAATTCAGGAAGCCTTTTTGCCATCAATAAGTGAATTTCGCAATATTTTTTCAGACTCCTTCGTGTTTATTAAGCCTCGCGACGTTGTTAGCGGCGATTTTTTCTGGGTTTATACCGCCGGTAATATGAAATTTGTGGCAGTTGCCGACTGCACCGGGCACGGCGTTCCTGGCGCATTTATGTCAATCATTGGGAGCACAATTTTAAATGAAATAGTTCGCGAAAAGAAAATTTATCAACCTTCGCAGGTACTTACCATGTTAAACCAGGGAATTATTTCGGCACTTCATCAAAATAAGGAATTGCAAAATACACAGAACGATGGTATGGACATAGTTTTTTGTGCATTTAACATAACATCTAAAAAAATTGTTCTTGCAACAACAAGCCACATGGCTATTGTTTGCGATGGTTACGGCGTGCATAAAATTAATTGTAACCTGTTTTCAATTGGAGACGCATTTTCAGCCCGAAGCGAAGTAGTTTATAATGAAACAGAAATAAATGTTGATAAAAACTCCCAGATTTTTCTTTATTCCGACGGATTTCATGACCAATTTGGAGGACCAAACAATACAAAATACATGACCGAGCCGTTTGAAGAATTTCTTGCCTCCATATATAAATTTCCTGTTGATGAACAAATAAAGAAGGTTGATAAGAATTTTAGAGCATGGAAAAAAGAAAACAAACAAATTGACGATGTTCTTGTTATTGGATTAAAATTTTCAGATATTTAGGTCTTACTTTTAAATTCTGACTAATTTTGGCAGTATATTTAGTTTTTGGTTTTTAGTTTTTGGTTACGGTTTTTCAGTTAGCATTAGCGAAGGTCTAACTAGTGTCTGTCTGTAATGTCGGTTTCTTTTGATTTAAGAACACCCATTAACCCCGTTGGATAACTCTCGTTGAAAAACGGATATGCAAAAAAAA
>PCSS01000168.1:10036-11786 GCA_002771395.1 Bacteroidetes bacterium CG23_combo_of_CG06-09_8_20_14_all_32_9
TTGTTCTGAGATCAAAAAATGTATATATTACGGACAAACTCTAACTAATAAACTAAAACAAGTAACTAAAAAACTAAAACAAATAACTATTAACCTTTTTAGTTGTGGCTTGTCCACGGTGAGGTTTTAATGACATAAATTGTAAAGTTATGATAAAAATAAAGTTTGCCGTTCTATTTTACCTTTTGTTTTTAGTTTTTCAACAAAAAGCATTTGGGGTAGAAATTATTGATTCTTTAATTCAGAATCTTTCCAGTAATGTTTCCGATTCGGCCCAGGCGGTATTTTATATTAAAGCCGGTTTTAGTATGAAGGGCAATACTCCAAAAGGCGCTTATGAGTTGGCGCTAAAGGCTCTTAAATTAAGCGAAAAATCAAATTGCCAAACTACTTTTATTGATGCACAAAATCTTATCGGAACTATAAAAAATGATTTAGGCGAATTTGAATATGCTCTCAACAGCCATATTAAAGCTTTGGAAAAAGCTGAATTTTTGCATGACAATTTTCGCATTTCTACTACGCTGAATTATATTGGAAACGTATATCTATCACAAAACCAATCGAAACAAGCCATAAATTATTTTAAACAATCGCTCTTATTAGCTGAAAATACTAAAATCAACAATCAGATTTTAAATAACCTTTATAAACTAGGTTTAATATACGAATCGTTAGACAGCCTTCAGATTGCATATAAATACTATAAACGCAGCCTTTTAATTGAAGAAGAAATGAAAAACAAAGAAGGAATGTTTTACAGTTTTCTCGGAATAGGCTCAATTAGTACAAAGAGGCGGAATTATTACCAGGCATATATTATTTATAACAAAGCTTTGCAAATTGCCCAGGAACTGCATATTCTTGCTTATATTTCGTTAAGTTATTCTCATTCGGGCGACCTTTTGCGCGAACAAAAAGAATATGTAAAAGCACGCGATTATTATCTACTGGCATTAGCCATTGCCGATTCTCTTGAATTTAAAAAAGACCGCCGCGATTGTTATCTTAACCTGGCGCTCACAAACGAAAATCTTCAGTTTTACACCGATGCCTATTATTACTTAGCCCGTTTTGTTGAAGTAAATGATACACTTTTTAATCAGGAAACCAACGAAAGAATTATGCGAATGCAAATACGCTTTGATTTACGAACTAAAGAAAAAGAAATTGAAGTTTTAAAACAAGAAGACCAGCAGGGAAAATTAATTCGTGATTTCTTAATCGCCGGATTTATTCTTATTTCACTTTTAGCATTTTTACTATTCTATTCAAACCGTATAAAACAACATTCCAATAAATTGCTTACCGAACAAAATTCCGAAATTGAACAGCAAAAAGAAGAAATTGGCACAAACCTTGAACAACTTGCAATTGCAAACAATCAATTAGCTGTTAAAAACCAGCAAATTACCGATAGTCTTATTTATGCAAGTACAATTCAGGAAACTATACTTCCCACCATAAATGTTTTAAAAAACTATTTTAAAGATTGTTTTGTATTTTTTAAACCCCGCGACATTGTAAGCGGCGATTTTTACTGGCTTAATTACCGTAAAGGAAAAGTTTATATAGCACTTGCCGATTGCACCGGACACGGCGTTGCCGGGGCATTTATGAGTATGATTGGTTATACTTTGCTTAACGGCATTATCGAAGAAATTTCAGACCCCTCGCCAGCCGCCATACTCGAAAAATTAAATCAAAAAATATTATCGGCACTTCACCAGCGGGAATCATCGCACGACGA
>PCSS01000168.1:11836-12278 GCA_002771395.1 Bacteroidetes bacterium CG23_combo_of_CG06-09_8_20_14_all_32_9
CTTTTGCCAAAAAAGAAAATGTAAATTTTACTAATCACAAAATCCCGGTAAACTCTGCAGCAACAGTTTATCTTTACAGCGATGGTTTTCAGGACCAATTTGGAGGTAATGCAAATCAAAAATATATGTCGGAACAGTTTATGTCATTGCTTCAGAATATAAGTCAGTTTCCTGTTAAACAGCAACACGATATGCTAATAACGACTTTTGACGAATGGAAGGGAGTTCACAAACAAACCGACGACGTGCTGGTAATAGGGTTGAAGTTTTAAGATCTTAAAAAGCCCTTATTGATAACATGTTAACCCTGTTAAATAATTTTGCTTTGCATTTGACAGGGTGAACAATAATTGGCATTGCTAATTAAATATATATTTTGTATTTTTGATGAAAAAAAATATGGACTGTCCAAAATGTGCTAGTACCAAAAAAGTAAAATCAG
>PCSS01000364.1:0-2478 GCA_002771395.1 Bacteroidetes bacterium CG23_combo_of_CG06-09_8_20_14_all_32_9
TAGTTATTTTTATGGAGCACCGGTAATTAAAGAGAATTATGAATTAAAATATGGAGAAAAAATTTCTCTTTGGTTTGTAAATAATACATTAAAAGAATACGGCATGGTTAAAAGTCCTCAACCCTATCAGTCTGGAAAGAGTAAGTATATGCATTATCCTCTTCATACTTTGAACAAGTTATGTAAGACATTGATGAGCATAGATTTTATTGGTCCGAAGTATTTGAAAGGTTCTGATAAACGGATAAACTTTCTTTCGTGTAAATATATTCGTCCAAATAAAGAGGGTATAGTTGAGCGTGTTAGTGGGCAAACAAGCGAAGAAACCATAAGAGTATTGAAAAAAATTTGGCGGGAGCATCCTTTACCTGATGTTTTAAAAGTAGATAATGATAGTGCTTTTGGAACGAACTTAAGCCATGAACTTTGTGTTGGAAAAACAACTTTATTTTTGTTGAATTCAGGTGTAAAACCATTGTATGTTGCTCCAAGAAGTCCTTGGAATAATGGAGAGGTAGAAGGGTTTAACAGTATTTTTTCCAAAAAATTTTGGAAATCAATTAAGTTTACAGATGAGGATGATATAGATATTGAAATTAAAAATTTTAACATGGAGTATTCTAAATATTCTAAGCTGATAAATAATAATGTATCCTTAAAGAAGCCAGTTTTTATTCACGATTTTAGCACGGTAAATTTAGAAAATAAGCAAATGAATAAATTCAAAACAGATAAGATTTATTTTCTACGCATAGTGCGTAGATTGGGTGAAAAGGGAGAGGAAAATGAAAAGGGTTTTATTGAATTGTTGGGTAAAAAAATTCCCCTTCCGCAAGATTTGATTAATTTGTTTGTATTTTGTGAGATAGCATTAAAAGATCAAAAACTTATTATTAGCACAGAAACTGAAAACGGGCAATTAGTTAAAATCAAAGAACAAAAAATGAGAATTAGAAACATTATCTATCATAAAAGCAATTATGACTAAACAAGTTTTCAACATAATACTTTTTACAAATAATGAAAATATTGGGAATAAAGGGTATATTAAATATCGGAAAGTCTACGATTTATGTAAGTTTAAATTATTTGCAGAAAAAAAATATCCGAACTGGAAATTTTTAAATGTTTATGATAATAAAACTAAGCATTTTATTGAAACGGTTAAACATGTGTAAAACTCTTTTTTCCGACTTTTGATAAAAAACAATGCCCTGAAATATTATTCCAGAGCATTGAAAGAGAATAAACTCTTTTTTCCTGGTGCAAATATAATTATTTTATAATAAAATAGTGTATGTGGTTTATACCAAAGTTAGGGAATAGTCGTTAATCTATTTATCTTTGCCCAAGTTATAAAAAAGAAATTAATGGATTTAATAAATACTCTAAAACCAGGTGTTTCAAAACGTGTGATGTTATTTATTGCTGCTGGTATTTGGTCGTTTGCAGGCATTAAACTCATTTTAATTGGCTCTGCCTTATTTGGCGAAACAAAAGAGTTTTTTGGATTAAAAGCCGGTGGTAGTATTATTGCTGGTATAATATTTTATGGTTTAATGTTTTCGAAAATTTCGGCAAAGCATGTTAAAAGAATATATCATTTACAAAGCGAACGACCTTTTGTTTTATACTTTTTTAATCTTAAAAGTTACATTTTAATGACAGTAATGATGACCTCTGGAATACTTTCACGAAAATATCATTTAGTTCCATTCGATTATTTGGCAATAGTTTATTTAACAATGGGAATTCCATTGCTTTTATCATCATTCAGATTTTATTTTTACGGTTTATATTATTCTAAACTAATTAAAAAACACAAAGTTTTAGAAGAGTTTGAGGATGTTGAAGATGAGTAAAATTAATCAGTTTTGACTGTTATAATATCGTTCCAATTAGTTGTGTAGTTTGGCGAAAGTTTTTCCTGCCGTAGTTTCCATTGCTCTTTGTTTCCTAAAGCAGCTAATTTTATAGCATCTTTTCCTAGTTTACTATTCAAATTATCAACTGTTTGCATTATGTTTTTATGCTTTTCGTTATTTGCCGAGTCGAATAATGATTGCTGAATTATGTTTTGAGAAATAATTCCACTTACAATTACTCCTGCTTTTTTGTACAAATAACCTTCTTTAAAAATACTTTTTAATGCAATATTTGCATAATGTACTAATTCTATTGTGCTATTTGTTGCAACTGGTAAATTTATTACTCTGCTACATGCATATTGTTTTAAATCGTGCCTGAACTGATTTGTATGAACAAAAACCATAATAATATTTGCAACAGATTTTTGTTTTCTTAATTTGTACGCACAACGTGAAGCAAAATTTGATACAGCTTCCGAAATTACATTTAAATCGGTTTGCATTTTACCAAATGAACGTGCATTGCAAATTGCTTTTTTCGATGGAATTTCAGTTTCCATTTCTACACATGGTATTCCAACTAACTCTTGCTGAGTTCTTAAGCCCATTA
>PCSS01000364.1:2516-3484 GCA_002771395.1 Bacteroidetes bacterium CG23_combo_of_CG06-09_8_20_14_all_32_9
ATTATCAATAATAAAAACTCCATTTGTTTCGGGATGTTTTTTTGCATAACGATTAGCAACTTTTGCTAATGTTTTAGTGTTTGCAACTCCAATACTTACCGGAATTCCTGTATTCTTTGTTGTAGTTTTTCTGATATTTTTAACGTATTCGTTAAGATTAAACAAATTAAATCCCGATAAATTTAAAAATGCCTCATCAATTGAATATACTTCTATTTCGGGAGCAAACTGAGACAATGTATTCATAACACGTTGACTCATATCGCCATAAAGTGTATAATTTGAGGAAAATGCTATAACATTGTGCCGTTTAAGTAATGGCTCAATTTTAAAAGCCGGCTCACCCATTTTTATTCCAACAGCTTTTGCCTCATTGCTACGGGCAATAACGCAACCATCGTTGTTTGACAGAACAACAATAGGTTTACCATTAAGCGAAGGATTAAAAGCTCTTTCGCATGATGCGTAAAAATTGTTGCAATCAACTAAGGCAAACATAAAGGTAATTTGTTATTAACAAAGCACATAATTAATCATTGTCAATTATCTTATTTTCTTTTGAAATTGGTAAAAAGTTTTCTCCTGTTACAACGCTTTTACCTGTTTTAGACTCTAATTCTTTTCTTGCATTTTTTGCAACTGCTCCGCCTTTTTTACTTGCTTTGGCATTTTCTTGTAATCCTTTGGCTTGTTCGGTTTCTGCTATCTGCCGAGTTGAAAGTTCTGCTAAAGCTGTAAATATTAATTCTGCCTCACTCATGTGGTCGCGAAGATTTTGTGTTTTTAATCCTTTTAAATCTTTATGTTTTTTTACTGTTAAACCAGTCCATTCCTGATGAATAATGTTTGTAAGTAAAGCAAATTCATTTTTTTCTTTTATTCCTGCATCTTTCCAGTAATCAGTTAATTTATTTCGGGTTTCCTGACCTGTCATGCGTTGCTGAATCCATTTTTCGCTTCTTCCAAGT
>PCSS01000378.1:0-1234 GCA_002771395.1 Bacteroidetes bacterium CG23_combo_of_CG06-09_8_20_14_all_32_9
GTAGCAGAATGCCGTAAAAATCCCTGTTAAACAGGACTTACGCGAACAATGAAAAATGGAACGTAGATGACGCAGATTAAGCGGATAATCGCAGATTTAATCAGTGTAAATAATAATTATCAGTGTTATCAGCGTTCTATTAATTTATATTGCGTAAATCCTATATATATAAATTATCGTATCTTTGCACCGAGCAGGCTGTTCTATCGCTCCGCTTAGGCGGTGAGGAAAGTCCGGGCAGCACAGAGCATCACGCTTCCTAATTAGAAGATATCTGAAAAGGTATAGCTATGCAACAGAAAACAACCGCCACGATTTTTCGCGGTAAGGGTGAAAAGGTGGGGCAAGAGCCTACCGGTGTTGTGGTAACACAACAGCCGTGTAACTCGTGAGCTGCAAGACCATGTAAACCGGCGCTTTAGGGTTGCTCGCCCGATGCCGGAGGGTAGGTCGCTGGATTTCGTAAGCAATTACGAAACAAGATAAATGATAGAAATTTCGGTTTACCGAAATACAGAACCCGGCTTACAGGCCTGCTTTTTTTTAACTATTTGTTGTTAGTTGGTTAAATTGTCGTTGTATTAAATCTTAAATCCTAAATCTTAAATCATAAATGGTTCATCGTTTTAGTATTGTTCTTTTTCGTTAGGAAATTCAGAACTTTTAACATCCTTAATATAATGAGTTACTGCCGATTTAATTTCCTCAAAAAGATTATGATACCTGCGCAAAAAACGTGGCGAAAATTCATTGGTAATTCCAAGCATATCATGTAAAACCAAAACCTGTCCGTCAACTTCATGCCCGGCACCAATACCAATAACAGGAATGTGTATTTCTTTTGAAACCCTTGTAGCAAGCGTAGCAGGAATTTTCTCCAAAACAATTGAAAAGCATCCGATTTCAGCTAAAATATGTGCATCGGCTATTAGTTTATTGGCTTCTTCTTCGTCTCTGGCACGTACCACATAAGTTCCAAATTTATTAATACTTTGCGGAGTTAGTCCCAAATGTCCCATTACCGGAATTCCGGCAGATAAAATTCGCTGAATAGACTCCTTAACAACCTCTCCGCCTTCAAGTTTTACAGCCGATGCTCCTGTCTCCTTCATAATTCTTATTGCAGAACTTAAAGCCTCTTTTGAATTTCCCTGGTAAGTTCCAAAAGGCATATCTACTACAACTAAAGCTCTTTTTGTTCCACGCACAACAGCAGAAGCAAAATAAATCATCT
>PCSS01000378.1:1259-2404 GCA_002771395.1 Bacteroidetes bacterium CG23_combo_of_CG06-09_8_20_14_all_32_9
ATTGTAACCTGCCATAACATTTGAAGCCGAATCGCCAACTAAAAGAACATCTATTCCCGCTTCATCAAGAATTTTTGCCATCGAAAAATCGTAAGCTGTAAGCATCGAAATTTTTTCGCCCCTATGCTTCATTTCTGCAAGCACATGGGTAGTTACTTTTCTAATATTTGGGTAAACCGACATATTTTACTGTTTTTTTGAAGATAGAAGTCCCGAATAATAATTACATTTGCAAAACTTAATGCAAAGTTGTATAAAATTATTGAAATACAAATGTTGAAATTTGTAAAATTAAAGTTAACTATCTTACTTATACTTACTTTATTTCTTTTTCAGTGTAAAAAAGATTTTGAAGTAAACGATAACTGGAAAGATATTACTGTTGTTTATGGTTTACTTAATTCAAAAGACAGTGTTCATTATATTCGCCTTACAAAAGCTTTTTTAGGTAACCAGGATGCTTATCAAATGGCGCAGGTTAGCGATTCTTTATATTACAAAAATGCCTCTGTTTCAATTCAGGAAGTTGGAACAAATAACATATTTACTTTTACTAAAGATAGCTCTATTCAACGGGACAGTGGTATTTTTGCTTTTGATAAAAACATTTATTATAAAACAGTTGCTGTTTTAAATCCCGATGCAGAATACAAACTTAATATTAGTGTCGGCAGCAAAGAAATCACATCACAAACATCACTTATTAAAGATTTTCCGTTTTCAAATGTGCCCGGACTAATTTCACTTTACAGTGAAAACACCAGATTACCAATTGAATGGACAACGCCAATGTATGCACGATTGTTTGAGCCTGTTGTCAGGTTCTTTTATTACGATATTACTTCTTCCGATACTATTAAACAATATATTGACTTACAACTTAGTTCTATGGTTTCTAAATCAAGTTCAGGAGGAGAAACAATGAATACAGAACTTTCAGGCAAAACATTTCTCTCAACATTGGGCAATAGAATACTTACAAATACAAATATCATAAAAAGAATTGCTGCAAAAGGAAGCATAGAAATAAGAATATCTGTTGGCTCTGATGATTTATATACATACACTCAAGTTAGCCAACCTGCAACAGGAATTGTTACAGAAAAACCTTCCTTTTCCAATATAACCGGTGCTGATGTTGTTGG
>PCSS01000378.1:2420-3063 GCA_002771395.1 Bacteroidetes bacterium CG23_combo_of_CG06-09_8_20_14_all_32_9
GCCGTTAAATTACCGCACTATTGATTCATTAGCTAAAGGGCGATACACTAAAAATTTAAAATTTCTGAATTATAACGAAATTGTTAATACCTGGTCTAATTTTCCCTGATTTCTGCTTTTTTGACTTTTATTTTAACTAAATGACTTTGCGACATATTGTCATACTGTCAATTTTTCTGTTATTTATAGTTTTATGTTATACTCTAATCGGGGACAACTTATTAAAATTGATAGTTCTGCCTACTGCTGCTGCTCACTGCCGCTTGTTTTTCAGTCCTGCCGCCTGTTAAAGAAACGCATTTTTTACCATTCAAAGTATATATGGCATAATCATTGAAAAATGCAATAAATTAATCAGAAAATTAAAATAACAATATTATGGGAAAAATAATTGGAATTGACTTAGGAACAACAAACTCATGTGTAGCCGTTATGGAAGGCAATGAGCCTGTGGTAATAGCAAATAGTGAAGGAAAGCGTACAACACCTTCTATAGTTGCTTTTTTAGATAATGACGAACGTAAAGTAGGCGACCCTGCAAAGCGACAGGCTGTTACAAATTCAAAAAGAACTGTTTCGTCAATTAAAAGATTTATGGGATGTAAATACGATGATGTTACCCGTGATATTAATCACGCTACTT
>PCSS01000006.1:0-1414 GCA_002771395.1 Bacteroidetes bacterium CG23_combo_of_CG06-09_8_20_14_all_32_9
AATATTTTTGCACCATTCAATATGGTGGATGTAGCTCAATTGGTTAGAGCATCGGATTGTGGTTCCGAGGGTTGTGGGTTCGAAACCCATCTTCCACCCTGCATTATGTTGTACGCGGTATTTACCCCGTAAAAACCCATCCGACAAGTCGCGAAGCACCTGTTGGGTATGAAATTGAATATACAACCTGAATACACAACCTGCCAGGAACTTCGTAACCTGTCAGGTTTTGTAACTAAAAACCACCCGACTGGTGGACTGTCTTAAATTCCCCCTTTGAAAAGGGGGTTAGGGGGATTGACAATACACCCACCCCCACAAGTCGTAAAGCGCCTGTTGGGTATTAAATTGCATTCACAACCTGAATACACGACCTGACAGGAACTTCGTAACCTGTCAAGTTGTGGAACAAGAGTCCCCCGCCCTCGCTCGCATCTTGCGAGTGAGGCATATAATTAGGATGCAATTTTATTGAACAATGCCAGAGACAGAAGCAATACTCACTTGCGGGACGCAAGCGAGGGCGGGGGCCGATTGACTAAACCGGCAATCTGTTCGACAAAGTGAGCAAACATTTTGACTAAGCCAACAAAACTTAACCCGTAAGGGGGACATTATACTCATTACTGTTCGGGTAGAGGATCAAGGTGTTGGGCTGATGGTTTCTGGTTACTGGTGGCTGGTCACTTGTTACTCGTACCAGCAACAAGTAACCAGCAACAAGAAAAAAATGAGTTAAAAAAACTTGAGATATGAGAAAGGGCAATTGAACGCAATATTCACCAGCAACAAGTAACCCGAACAGTAACATTGCTTACCACTTATTATATGAAACTAAAGTTTCAATTTTTTTTCTGATTTTTTTTCGCAAAAGATAATTCTCTGCAGGATAACCCATTGTAATAACTAATCCAATTCGTTTATTACTTGGAATATTTAAAAGTTGAATAATTTTGGGTTCATTAAACCAACCTATCATACAAGTACCCAAACCTAATTCTGTTGCCTGAAGGCAAATATGTTCGGCAGTAATTCCTAAATCAGTCCACTCAAACTCACGTTTTTTCAGCCATCCTGCAAATTGGGTTAAAAGTTTTGGTTTTTCAACTACAATAACAATTATTACAGGTGCCCGTAACGAAAAACTATTAATTAAATTTTGTGTAATTGTTGCCTGTGCTACCTTTTGCCTCAAACCGGGTTCATCAACAATAATAAATCGCCAGGGTTGCGAATTACTTGCAGATGGTGCTAAACGGGCAGCTTCCAGACACTTTAACACTAATTCATTTTCAACAGGTTTTGCAGAGTATCTTCTAACACTTTGCCTGGTATGTACAAGCTCAAGAAAATTCATAGGGACAACTTACTTATTAAAGTTGGCAGCAGCACTCGGCAGTTGGTAGTTGGTAGT
>PCSS01000006.1:1448-3838 GCA_002771395.1 Bacteroidetes bacterium CG23_combo_of_CG06-09_8_20_14_all_32_9
ATCTAACGGGGTAAACGACTTTGCGAGATAATTTTTAGAGTTGCTGAGTTACAAAAACTATTCGCGCATATCGTTTACTTCAACTTTTGGATATTTGGTTTTATCGAAAGTAAACAAATTATCAGCCATTTCTTTATCAGTATCAATTTTAACTACTTCAATATAATAATCGGTGCCATCTTTTCCAAACCTTTTCATACTAAAAATCTGCATCTTTGTTTTATCAATTTTAAGAGTAATTTTTGTAAAATCTTTCTTTAAATCAATAGGATAAAGCTCAATTTCGTATAAAGCACGGGTGTTTTCAAATTTTTCATTTATAAAACGGATTTTATATCCTTTTTCATAAATAGTAAACATTTTAGCCGGGTTAAGTGAACTATCGTCATTGGGGTCGGGAGTTATAACATTAACCTCATTAGCATCCTGCATATATGTCCATTGAGTTTTACCATCATTAAATATTATTGATGATGCCAAATCAATCTTGTATTTATTTTCTTTAATCCAGATTTTACATTTTTTGGAATCTTTTGATTTGTCTTGCTTATTTTCTACAATAATTACAAATTCAGCTTCAATAGTTTTAAATGCTTTGTTTTTTTCAGAAACCTTATCAAGAATTGTTTTTGCTTTAGGGTCAATTGCCTGATAAGTTTTTTGTTCGGTTTTTTGATTTTGGCAAAAAGAATCTACTGAAAACAATAAAATCAAGCTTAATAAAATTGTTTGTTGCTTTACCATAATTAAGGTTTTATTAATTTATATCGATTTGTTTCAAATATTGATCCAAAGAAGTTAAATCGGTAAATAAGACCTGACGGGCTTTACTACCCTCGTAGGGACCAACTATTCCAACTGATTCAAGCTGATCTATAATTCTTCCCGCTCTGGTATAACCAATTGAAAATCGGCGTTGAATAAGAGATGTGCTCCCCTGTTGATTTTGTACAATTAGCCTTGCGGCATCAACAAAAAGTTCATCTTTTTTGTTTGGGTCGAAATTTTCAGAAGACAATCCTTCGGCTTCTTCCGGAATTTCGGGTAAATAATATGAATGTTCCGGACTTTGCTGAGCTGCAATAAATTCAGTTAGTTTGGTAATTTCAGGTGTATCTATATATGCACATTGTATGCGAACCAAATCACCGCCAAGCGAAATAAGTAAATCTCCTCTTCCAATTAACTGGTTTGCACCTGGATAATCAAGAATAGTTCGGGAATCAATCATTGAAGAAACTCTGAAAGCTATGCGTGACGGAAAATTGGCTTTAATTGAACCTGTAATTATATTTGTAGATGGTCTTTGAGTAGCAATAATAAGGTGAATTCCAATAGCTCTTGCAAGTTGCGCTATACGTGCAATAGGGTCTTCAACTTCATGACCGGCTGTTAAAATAAGGTCGGCAAATTCATCTATAACTACCACTATATATGGCAAATATCTGTGTCCTTTATTTGGATCCAGTTGACGTTTTATAAATTTTTCGTTATATTCTGTAATTGTACGAACACCACCGGCTTCTTTAAGCAAATCGTAACGGTTATCCATTTCAATAGTAAGTGAGCGAAGTGTATTTTTAGCTTTCATAACATCAATAATAATAGCATCCTGATTCTCGGGAAGTTTTGCCAGAAAATGTTTTTCAATAATGGAATAGCTCGAAAGTTCAATCTTTTTAGGGTCGATAAGCACAAATTTTAATTCGGCAGGATGTTTTTTATAAAGCAAAGAAGTTATTATTACATTTAAGCCAACAGATTTACCCTGCCCCGTTGCTCCCGAAATTAACAAATGCGGAGAACGAGTTAAGTCAAACACAAAAACTTCATTTTGAATGGTTTTTCCCAGTGTTATAGGCAAATCGAACTTTGCTTCCTGAAAACGTAAAGAACCGATAACTGACCGCATCGAAACTATTTCGGGGTTTAAATTCGGAACCTCAATACCTATTGTTCCTTTACCTGGAATGGGTGCTATAATTCTAATACCTAATGCAGCAAGACTAAGTGCAATGTCGTCTTCGAGATTGCGGATTTTTGAAATTTTTACTCCCGGAGCAGGAACTATTTCATATAAAGTAACAGTAGGACCAATGGTTGCTTTTATTTTATTAATCTGAATTCCGTAATTTTTAAGAGTATCAATAATTTTATTCTTATTGGCAATAAGTTCCTGTTCACTAACTTCGGAATTTGATGAACGGTGATCTTCAAGTAAATCAATTGATGGAAATTTGTAATGTGGTAATTCAAGTCGCGGGTCAAAATCACCCTTTGGAGGAGCAATAACCTGTTCTTTTACTTTTACTTCTTGCTCAGTTTCTTTACGCTCAATGGTTAGAGCAATTTCGTTGGGCAAATGTGAAGGTATTTCTTTAATGCTCGAA
>PCSS01000395.1 GCA_002771395.1 Bacteroidetes bacterium CG23_combo_of_CG06-09_8_20_14_all_32_9
AATATCAAATTTTAAAATTCTGATATTATTTTTCAAATTTTTCGACTTTACGGACAGACTCTAATTACAGTATATCTATTATAGGAAAACTATTTCAATTGTAAGATTTCTTTTAGTTTAAATAGTACTTAAAAACTGTTTAAGAAATCTTACATCATTTTCCGAAAACATTCTTAAATCTTTAACCTGAAACTTTAAGTTTGTTATACGTTCTATCCCCATTCCAAAGGCGTAGCCTGTGTATTCTTTACTGTTTATCTGGCAATTTTCGAGTACGTTAGGGTCAACCATGCCGCAACCAAGAATTTCTACCCATCCTGTGTGTTTGCAAAATGCACATCCTTTGCCTCCGCATAAATTGCAGGATATATCCATTTCGGCAGATGGTTCGGTAAACGGGAAATACGAGGGACGAAGCCGGATTTGAGTTTCGTTGCCAAACATTTCACGGGCAAAATAAAGCAAGGTTTGTTTTAAATCGGCGAAAGACACGTTATGGTCAATATACAATCCTTCAACCTGATGAAAAAAACAATGAGCACGCGCAGAAATAGCCTCGTTGCGAAAAACTCTTCCGGGCATAATAATGCGAATGGGTGGTTTTTGATTTTCCATAACCCGTATCTGAACAGATGAGGTGTGAGTACGTAACAAAATATCAGGATTTTTTTCAATAAAAAAAGTATCCTGCATATCACGGGCAGGGTGTTCTTCCGGAAAGTTTAATGCTGTAAAAACATGCCAGTCATCTTCTATTTCAGGTCCTTCAGAAACAGTAAATCCTAACCGCTTAAAAATATCAATTATTTCATTTCTGATAATATTAATAGGATGCAGGCTTCCCACTTGAATAGGGTCACCGGGCAATGTAAGGTCGTTTAATTCTGTTGAAGTATTTTCGTTTTCAATATTTTGCAAAAATGACGAAAATTTTTCCTGAGTTTCGTTTTTAAGTTTGTTAAGTAATTGACCTACTTCTTTTTTTTGGTCTCCAAATACCTGTTTAAAGTCTTCAAATAAAGTTGAAATGATACCTTTTTTTGAAAGATATTTTAACCTGAATTCCTCTAATTGCACTTTATTTGTAACTTGAGCGGAACGTATTTCGGATAAAAGTTGTGTGATTTTTTCTTTCATTAAAAAATTAATTTAATATTTTAATTTTCATTTTAATATCTGCCAGGGGCCTATCATTCTTGTCTTTTTTAACAGCAGCAATGCTATCAACAACGTTCATCCCTTCAATTACTTCACCAAAAACGGTATAGTCTCCATCAAGGTGAGGAGTTCCGCCTATGGTTGTATAAAGTGTTCGTTGTTCGGGAGTAAACACAAACCTGCCATATTTTGCAAGTTCTTTTTCGGCAAGCGGGTCTAATTCTTTAATAAAATTCATTAAAGCATCTTGTTTACCTGTTTTTTTTACAGAATCAAGTTTTAGTCTTAAATTTTCATTTTCGGGAGATATTAAAATTTTTCCTAAAATCTGATTTTTTAAATTTTGATTTTTCTTTATTTCAATCAAGTCAAGTTCCTGGTTTGTAAACACTTTTCCTTGTACAATATAAAATTGAGACCCCGAAGATTCTTTTTTAGGGTTGATATTGTCAGCTTCGCGGGCGGCTGCCAAAGCTCCTTTTTTGTGATAAATTCCGGGAAGAATTTCGGCGGGAATATTATCCCCGGGACCGCCATTACCTAACATAACTCCCGGTGCTGCGTTTTTTGAATCGGGGTCACCGCCTTGTATCATAAAATCTTTAATTACACGATGAAATAGTAAATTGTTATAAAAATTTTCGAAAACAAGTTTTACGAAATTATCTCTATGCAAAGGAGTTTTGTTATACAGTTTTATTTTAATATCACCATATTTGGTATTAATTACTGCAATTCTTTCGGAACTGCCAGATGAGTATATAAATGCAAAGAAAATTATTGACAAAATGATGACAGAAAAAATGTAGAAATACGAATGTTTCATAGCAAATAATTTAAGGCGGAAAATTACAAAAAATTTAGGTTACTACTTACCTGCAAAAGTAAAGATAAATTATTTTGTCGCTTTATTGATTACCCCGTAGGATAATATTCATTGAATAACGGAGTGAAAATAAAAACAAATATCCAACGGAGTAAACAATAATTTTAGTACTTGTATAATTACCGTTTCAATGTTTTTATCAATTTAGAACTAACAAAAAATATAAAAATCAATATTGCTGTTAAACCGGCTATGCGTCCAATGTAGTCTCCCATTCGTACGTAAAAAGTAATTTCATTATTGGTAAACAAAGTGTCCTTTATTGCGGCAGGTGTCCACCATTGTGTTTTCTGGCGTATTTCGCCTGATTGGTTTATAAAGCAGGATATTCCGGTATTTGCCGAGCGTGCTATATCTTTGCGTGTTTCAATAGCCCGTAAACTGCTGTATGATAAATGTTGGCGGTAGCCCGCAGAGTTTCCCCACCAACCGTCGTTTGTAATTACAAAAATAATATTTGCACCTTTCTTAATATATTCAGTTATGTATTCGCCATAAATAGATTCGTAGCAAATTGCAGGAGCAACTTTTGTAATGCTATATTTTGATGTAAAAACACTTGGTTCTTTTTGTGAGCCAAGACTTCCATAACCGCCGCCCAAATCAATAGCTAAATTCTGCAAAAAACCAAAAGTGCCTGCAAAGGGCATTCTTTCAACACCAAGTACCAATTTTGATTTATGATAAATTTGAATTTCATTTGTAGTATCAATTAGCAGAGCAGTATTATACGAGTCGTAATATTCGTTTGAGTCGGAAAATTTTTTAGCTGTTGCAGAAACCTTTTCACCGGGTTTATAAAGTTTAAAGGTTGATGCACCAATAACAAGTTTTGCTTTTGGAAATTTATAAATAAGTTGTTTTAAAAATATAACATTGGGATGATAATGCAGGTCTTCTTCCCAAATTCCTTGTGGTATAGTAGTTTCGGGAGCGGCAATGTAATCGGTGTTTTGGTCAGTTTCAGATTCTGCAAGCTCTATAAAACGTTCCAGTTGTTCATGAACTGGAATTCCCCCGAATTTGTCGTTATATGGGTCAATGTTAGGTTGAACTACAACTACGTTTACAGGGTTACCTTTTTCTTTATAAGTATTAAAAATAATAAGAGAAATAATAAGCGGCAGAACAATTATAACAGATATTGAAACGATGTATTTGAATAATAATTTTTTATCGGAATCAAAAATAAATTTGATAATACTTTCTGCAAATAAAACATTTATCAGTAAAATCCAAAGAGAACCGCCAAGTACACCTGTATATTCGTACCATTGGATGAGCGAAATATTTTCGGAAAGTCCGTTTCCGAGTGTAAGCCATGTCCATGAAAGGTCCCAGTTCAGATGTAAAAATTCAAATCCTGTCCAGTAAACAATAAATGCAATATATCCCAGACGGCGGCCTAAAATCCGTTTTGTAGCATGAAAAGCCCAGAAAACCGTAGCCATAAAAAGTGAGTTAAAAACAATTGCCATCACAGCTCCCGAAGGCGAGGCGTTCCATATCCACCATGTTGAAATTGCGTTCCAAAAAAGAAAAGCAAGCAAAGCTTTCGGGAAAATCCTGAAACTACGGTAACGGTGGCTTTGCTGGTAATAATGCTCTTCGACAAGAAGCAGCGGCACAAAACCAAGTAAAAGCAATAATTGAAAAGCACCCTGCATCCAGCCACAACTAAGTAAAATGCTGCTGATTACAGGGAATATCCATACCTGGTAAGTTTTAAGTTTCATACAATTGTTTTTGATTGTTGTTTATTAACAAGATATATTCCTGCAAAGATAATTACAATTGATAATCCCTGACGCCACAAAAACTCTTCTTTATCTAAAATACCCCAGCCAATTGCAAATACGGGAATTATATAAGTTACAGAAGACGCTAAAATTGCAGAAATTTTTTTAATCAGCGAGTTCATAATTACCAGGGCAAAGGCGGTTCCAATTATGGCAAGAATAGAAATATAACCAAATGCAGCCCAAACTCCGGGTTTTGCAAATGGAACGGACAAATCTGAAAAAATAAGGTAAACTCCTGCAAACGGACCAATGGTAAAAAACGATAAGGCGGTAATACCCATTCCGTCTAATTCTTCCAAATTATTTTTTACATTATTGGTGTTAAATCCATATAAAAGAGTCGCCAGAACAATGAGCAGTCCATAAATGTTTTCTCCATGAAGAATTGAAGAAAAATCATTAATTACAAGAGATGCTGCACCAAATAATCCGAGAATAATTCCTATTACATTGTACCAAAATACTTTTGTTTTGAAAAAAAGAACCGCTATAATCAGAGTAAAAAGTGGCGTTAAAGAATTAAGGATACCTGCCATAGTACTATTGATATGCTCTTGTGCAATAGTGAAAAGGAATGCAGGTATGCCGCTTCCCAAAAACCCCGAAAGGGAAACAAATAGTAAAAGACGGGGATTAAGTTGATGCAATCTTTTTATTGCAAATGGTAAAAGAACAAGAAATGTAAGAAAAATTCGCATGGCTGCTACTTGATTTGCATTAAAAATCTCAAGTCCGCGCTTCATCAGTATAAATGAAGAACCCCAGGTAAATGCAAGAAAAAACAGGACTATTATTGAACCATTACCACGTTTGGTTTTCATATTGAAATTTGACAAAGATATACAACAATTGGTACTGCTTGTTTCGACAATTTAATTTTAAGACCTCACAGATTTTAGAAACCTGAAAATGTGCGAGTTCCCTTTCTCACTTTAGGTTTACGAATCAGAAAGGGGTGAAAGTGTGAAGCTGAATTTTATTTTTTATCTTTGCACTTTTTAAATTTATAATTTAATGTACCAGCAGGATTTTGATAAAATAAGACCCTTAAATGATAATGAAATAAATACCGTTTTAAACAGGTTAACTAAAAATCCGTTTTTTTACCAGGTAATTAGTAATTATTTTCCTCAAAGCGATTATAAAGAAATAATTAATAATCTCAACAATACACATTCTGTTTTTGATTTTCAACGCAATTTTATGTATAAAATTATTGAAAAAATTTTAGCATCAACATCTAACGAAGTTTCTATCAGCGGTATTGAAAACTTATCTGCTGCCATTCCATACTTATTTATTTCCAATCACAGGGATATTGTTCTTGATTCGGCTATTTTGCAAAAAAATCTGTTTGATAATAATTTCCCGACTACCGAAATTGCCTTTGGAAATAACTTAATGGATGTTCCGTTAATTTCCGAATTGGGAAGTGCAAACAAAATGTTTATTGTAAAACGTGGCGGAAATATCAGAGAGATTTTAAAAAACTCTACTGTTCTTTCATCATATATACGATATGTGATTTCCGAAAAAAAGACATCGGTATGGATTGCCCAACGCAATGGACGAACAAAAGACGGAAACGACAAAACCGAAATAGCAGTACTTAAAATGCTGAATTTAAGCGGAAAAAAAAGTGCCAAAAAAAACATTTTAGAATTAAATATTACTCCTGTTTCTATTTCTTATGAATTTGAACCATGCGATTCGGAAAAAGTAAAAGAAATTTATTGTTCTAAGAACGAAAAATATGAGAAAAAAACCGGCGAAGATACATCAAGCATAATTAAAGGAATAAAACAATACAAAGGCAAAATTCATCTTGCATTTTGCAATACATTATCTGAAGAAATTATTAACACTTTTTCAAAATCGTCAAATGCCGAATTTTTCAAAGAACTTGCTGAACATATTGACTACCAAATTGTAACAAATTTTAAATTATGGACTAACAATTATATCGCTTATGATTTACTTGAAAACACAGAAAAATATAAAGATAAATATTCTGAAAAAGAAAAAATCAATTTTTTAAAATACAAAAATGAAGGTTTAAGCCGTATAAATGGAAACAAAGATGAACTTAGCCGGTTGTTTTTAAAATTATATGCTAATCCACTACTATATAACCCAGTGAGTTCTCAATAATAGGTTTAAAAGTAAAAATATTCCTATCAAGTTATACGAATTTTTCATTGAAACAGAAAAGCTGAAAGTCACTCTGCATCGGCAATTGTACTAATACGATGTTACCAACTGGCCTTATGACAATCATCGTAGTTTATTCTCAATTAATTATCGATATGTTTTGTGTACATAATATTGTGCAATTATTGTGCAATTATTACGCAATTACTACGCAATTATTACGCAATTAAATTAAAGTAAAAAAAAAGAACCAGCACCCTTGCTTCCAGAGCTTTTAATAACACCTTTTTCTACCAAATCAATTAAATCATTGGTCGCTGTTTTACGCGATACACCGAATAAATTTTGATAATCTTTATTTGCAATTCTGCCTTTTTCTTTAAGAAATTCTATAGCCTTAATTTGTCTTTCGGTTAAATCTAAACTTTTTATAAAATTTTCATTCATTCGATTCTTATGTAAGGTTACACATATTCCCCCAGTTATTTCTTCTATAACTGGTTCAGGAAGATATGCTTTCTTACACTCATCAATAATCTTCAAAGTGCCTCTTCCCCATGCCTCAATCAAACCTCCCTTAAAAAAAATATCTGCTAAAATTGGATTTCCAGGATGTGATGCATGTTTAGTTTAAAGGTAAAAAGTGTTTAAAAATGTAGATATTACCATTAGGAGAAATCCTTATAAAACAGCAGTATTCCTTTCCATCAACATCAACATAGCGCCATAATGCAGTACTCATTATAACTTCTATTATTGAGAAAAAAGTTTTTGGTACATTGAATTTTTTAATTGCTTTTTTACCATATTGCGCAATCGTATTTATTTCCTTTGTTGTTGCAATTTGAAGTATCTTATATTCCTTACCAGATATTTTTTTACTGTAGAGATCGTTTGACGGATAAAATTTAAGCCTGAATTCCTTCTCAATTCTAAGCAACTTGATTGTATTCTGAGAAGTAACTTGCATTATTACAAAAACAAGCTCAACATTTGGATTCGAAAGTGTTCTTTCCTTCGTTAAAAACTGTAGACCATCCCTGAATTGATTCATCACAGAATAATCTTCCTTGTTAAAACTAAAAGAACCAACAGTCGACTTAACATTAAACTGATTATATTCTTCACTTACCCCGTAACGTGTCTTATCCTTTTCCATTTTGGAATTTCTAGAAATCCTCAATGGATAAGCAAATATTTTTTCGCATTAATTTTTAAGGCAAATTCGATTGTTTCCATAAACGAAACCAATGTTTGCCCAGGAATTCCATAAATAATACTTATTTCGATATTTACCCTGTTTTTGAGTAATAATTTCATTATTTTCCTAATGTGATGCAAATCATTTTTTCGGCCAATCACATCCATTTCCGACGGATGGATAGTTTGCAATCCAAATTCAAGGGTCAATCTGTTCTTATATCTCTTGCATAATTCAATTAATCTCTTACTTTGTTGGTCATCTTTAATTTCCTCGAACCTAACCTGGATAGAAACATGAGCATTAGTTTCTTTTAATACCGGTTCCAGTATCTCTACATAATCATATTCGTTATTCTTTCCAAAATTAAATGTTCCATCAAGTATGTTTATTACCTGAACATTTGAGGACTTAAATAACAATATTTCTTCTTTCAACCTTTTAAAAGGAAGAAAATAAACCTTCTTCTGCGAAGCATTTCCCCACTCACAAAAGCCACAAGTATAAGGGCAACCTCTTTTGGTTTCCCAATGAATTTTTCTTGTAATTGGTATTACATTATTGATGTAAGGTGAGGCAAGATGATTGCGTTCTATCTTTTCTGAAATCACAAGTGGCTCTGAAATTACCTGGTGCCTGCCGGACAAAATGTTACCAATAGCAGTTTCCGAATATCCTTTTATATAAAAATGAAACCCAGGATATTCTTCTTTTATTATCATCAATGGCAGTTACCTCATATCCTCCTGCAATAAGTTTTCCTTTGAAGTTATTTTTTAAGAATGGTAGTAGTTTTTTTATATAAACCTCGCTCCAGGCAGTAATACCTATTGCAAGATAATTTGAGTCCCAGCACTTTTCTATAACTACTTTTTTTGCAGCCAGAAAAGCATTTTTTTCAATCTGAGTGCTATCGTTTTTATACTTTTCATGAAGAACAGAAAGATTTATGCTCTCATGTTCTGTTTGCAAATTGTATAATTCAGGATTTTTCTTGATTGAGGCCAAAACAGATGCAATTGAATAGGGTGTATCGGGATATCTGTCCCTGAAAAAATCAAATGTTAATATGAATAACTTCATTTGCATAATTTATTCATTTTTTCCCCTATCAAACGTGCATCTAAGGACAAATCAACTGGAATAACACGTAATTTCATTTAATCTTATGTTAGCGGCTGCTTTACTTTTCATCGGATAACTGTAAACTTTTTCGTCATAGTGTTCTTGCCGTCAAATATTGTCACAAAGTAAAGTCCTGACATATCATTGCAAATGATCAGAGTTTGCGAATAAGCACTTGCGACATATGAATTACCATCGTTGTTCGAACAAATTTTTGTCGGGTATTCATTATTGGTTGTGCCGATGTCTTTAGCCCACTGAATTATTCCTTGAGCAGAAACTGTAAAAGAGAATGCTGCTAAAACAATTGCTGAAAGAATCGTTTTTTTCATTTTGTATTTCTGTTTGTCAGTTCGTTTAAAGTGTAAAGTTAAATGTTAGCACTTTCCCCAAAAGTTGCCGCTAACGTATTAGGATTTTATTCTCAGTTTCACCAAAAATTACAGTAAAGGTAGAAAAATATTTTAAAACTGCAAATTAAAAAAAAAGCAAGAAGAAATTGAGGATAAAATTAAGTTGGACTATGCCGCCGTCAACAGCGGCAGATAGAATAAGAAGCGTTGAGCGAGTTCGTTTCTGTCAAACCGCTGAAAAGTTGCACGGTGTTCTGATATTTCAAGTCGCTCTGTCATAATCTTTTTATTTTGGGTGTTGTTATAGGCAGTTTTTTCTGTCATTGGTAAAATGTTGTTACTGTATTACAATTTTTCCTGTATGAGTTTTCTCTTCGTCATAAATTTTTATAAAGTAGATTCCTTTTGAAAATTCAGAAAGGTCTATTTTGTTTGATATTTGTTGTTTAAAGTTGGGGACAGTATAAATTAATTCTCCGAGCAGATTGTAAATTTCTATTGAATTTATAAATCCCCCGCTGTTACTTACTGCAATTGTCCCCGTAGTGGGATTCGGATAGACAACAATCGTTGAATTATCACCAAATTCAATGATTCCAAATGAATTGCCGACAATCGCACAATTTGATTTGGTAGATAAATAATTGTTGCTTTTCAGAATAGTTGGATTACATCCTGTCGGATGCAGTGCATCTATAAAATAGATAGTGTCATTTACCGGAGGATTCAGATCTGTATAAGAATACAATGATCCCTGAATTGAATCAATAATAGTCATTCCGTTGCCATTGCCTCTCCAGATTCTGTATTTAGTTACATTGAACCCTCCATAAGCATCCCATATCAAATTAATTTGTGGTGGATTTCCTAAATTGACAGCAAGGTGAATTGTTTTATGCGGGCTGCTTTGTGTGTATGAAACAACTCCTTGCGAATCAACGGAAGCAATTCTGTACCTATCGGCTTTTTGAGCGGGAGTTGATGATGTATCAATAAACACACTTAAATTGCTGTTAGAAACATTTCCGATTAAATCATAAACATTGCTTGTAGCAGTTTCTTTATAAATATTATATGAAGAA
>PCSS01000209.1:0-2076 GCA_002771395.1 Bacteroidetes bacterium CG23_combo_of_CG06-09_8_20_14_all_32_9
AGCAATTACAAATGCCGCAATCCCTAATCCTTTTCCTGCATTTGATTTTTGAACCTGCTCTTCCATAATTTAAATTTGATTATTGTTTAAAAAAGTTTACTTTTCACTGTTCATTGTTCTACGTTCATTGTTCACTGTTTACTGTTTACTGTTCATTGTTCATAATACTTTGATTATTAGTCTTTTTGTAAAATGTTTAATAAATCTGCTTCAATTGTTGTTGTTGGCTTTTCAACAATTCTGCCTAATTCTTTATTGTAATTTGTAACTATAATTGTTGGTACTTTTTCAAATTTAAGTGTAGAAATATCCGTATCGCCTGCGGTTTTTTGTGAATCAACACAAATAACTTTAATTGAATTTGGAGAGTATCCTGCATTATCCATCACTTTAAAAAATCGTGGTATTTCGCGGCGGCTATCACTGCACCATGTACCAAGAACAACAGTAATTTTATATTTATCGGCATAAGGTTTTAATTGCGTAATAATTTCAATATCGGGTTTGTATGCGTCATATCCGCTTTTAAACCAGTCGGAAAAAGGAGTTTCAAGAAATCCCTGCTTGTTGCATAAACCAATTAATATTTCGCCTTTGACTTTCTCGTCGGTTTGTCTGCGGTTAAATTCCTGTGCAAACGTTGCCGATGAAAGAAAAAACAGAATTACTGCAATAGTTGTTTTCATTTTTCTTTGTTTTATAAAAATTTCTACAAAAGTAAGAGATTTTTATGAATTAGAAAACAAATAATTTTATATTATGCATAAAATAAATTTCTACATTTTGTCCAAAAGGTATATGGTATAGAGGTATAAGGCGGGCTGTACGGTTTTATTACGTTTCTTGTATAAAATGGTATTACTTTTACACAAATATTTATTTTATGATTCTACAAACTCCGGTTGAAATTTCTTCTTTTTCGGCTAAAATAACGCATCATCATCGTATTTTACTGATGGGTTCATGCTTTGCCGAAAATATTGGCAATAAATTAGCAGAAACAAAATTTACTACCGATTGTAATCCATTTGGAACAGTTTATAATCCTGTTTCGTTATTACATTGTTTTGAAATGTTAGAAAAACCAAAACTATTTACAAAAGATGATATTTTTTATGAAAATGGTATTTGGAATAGTTTTTACCATCACAGTCGCTTTAGCAACACCGATGCAAACACTACACTTAAAAACATAAACGACCGTATTATTTCATCTTCTGAGTTTTTACATAAAGCCGATTTTCTGTTTATCACTCTCGGAACATCCTGGGTTTATGAGCATATTGAGAAAAAAATTGTAGTTTCTAATTGCCATAAAGTTCCTGCTTCGCAATTTAAACACAGGCTTTTAACTATGGATGAAACAGTTAACTCGCTCCAACAAATAATTGAAATTGCAAAAAATTGCAAACGCAATATTTCAATTATTTTTTCTGTTAGCCCTGTACAACATTTAAAAGACGGTGCCCACGCTAACTCGGTAAGCAAGTCGGTACTTTTGGTAGCACTTTATAAAATACAGGAAATTAATAAAGATATTTTTTATTTCCCGGCTTATGAAATTTTGTTAGATGAACTTCGCAATTATCGTTTTTATGCTGATGATATGATTCATCCTTCTTCAAAATCTGTAGAATATATATGGGAAAAGTTTAATAACACATTTTTTGATGCCTTAACCATTGGAATTATTAAAGAAATTGAAAAATTACGTCATTCTATGCTGCACAAACCATTTTTTTGCGAAACTGAAGATTTTAAAAAGTTCATGCAACACAACTACGCAATAGCCTGTGAATTAAACAATAAATATCCGTACATTGAATTTAAAGCCGAAAAAGATTTTTTTGCTATGTAGTTAAATATTTAACGTTGATTATTAATGCTTTATTATCTTTGACTAATATTATGTTTAATTTATATTTTTGTTTTTTTTGAAAAAATCGTACTTTTACAAAAAATTTATAGTATCGCTTTTTTGTAAAAGATTATTAAAAGGGGTTCTAAAAATTAGATTTTTCGAGGCTTGCGAATTTTTCAAAGCCGGAGTTTACCCTGTTAAATAATTCAAATTTT
>PCSS01000209.1:2108-2878 GCA_002771395.1 Bacteroidetes bacterium CG23_combo_of_CG06-09_8_20_14_all_32_9
CAAACGCTTTATCTCAATTTATCAGGTTTACAATTATGGGTTATATTAAATTTGACAAAACGCAGTTAATAAACCTTGAATATTCGTTAAAACGCGAAGTGTTAAGGTCGAATAAAAGGGGTTCGTATGCCTTTACTACAATTATTGGCTGCAATACGCGTAAATATCATGCCCTGCTTGCCTGTCCACTTGAAAATATAGATGGCGAAACACATATTTTACTTTCTGCGTTTGATGAAACTATAATTCAGCATAACGAATCGTTTAACCTCGGCATTCACAAATATCCGGGAATTTACTACCCTAAAGGGCACAAATATATTCGCGATTTTGAAACCGAACCAATAATGTATGCCATTTATAGCGTTGGTGATGTGGTTTTAAAAAAAGAAATGCTTTTAGTTACCAATGAGGACAGGATGCTAATCAGATATACTCTTATTGATGCACACTCCCCTGTAAAACTTATATTTAAACCTTTTTTGGCTTATAGAAATATTCATGCACTTTGCAAAGCTAATTCTGACGTAAACACAAATTTTACTTCCATAAAAAACGGTATTAAAGTAAAAATGTACAAAGGTTATCCATCACTTTATCTTCAGTTTTCAAAAAAGTCAGAATATGTTTCTGTTTCCAACTGGTACTATAATATAGAGTATCCCGAAGAACAAAACCGTGGTTACAACTTTCACGAAGATTTATATGTTCCCGGATATTTTGAAGTCAATATGAAAAAAGGTGAAGTACTTATCTTTTCGGCTGGTACA
>PCSS01000209.1:2918-5165 GCA_002771395.1 Bacteroidetes bacterium CG23_combo_of_CG06-09_8_20_14_all_32_9
AACTTACAGGACGAATTACACTTAATAATTTTGAAAACTGTCTCATAAATTCTGCTCAGCAATTTATTTTTCATAAAAATAAACATACCGAAATTATTGCAGGCTTCCCATGGTTTGGTTGCTGGGGACGGGATACTTTTATCTCACTTCCCGGTCTTACTCTTTCGCAAGGCGATTTAAAAACCTGCAAAGATGTAATAGACTCTATGCTAACCGAACTTAAGGGAGCTCTATTCCCTAATGCAGGTTCGGCTGATAATCCATCTTACAATTCGGTTGATGCACCACTTTGGTTTTTCTGGGCTCTGCAGCAATTTTGTGAATTTGCACGCAGTTATAAACAGGTTTGGAAGGAATACGGAAAAAAAATAAAACAGATACTTCACGAATTTCGCAATGGTACCGATTTTAATATTAAAATGCACGAAAATGGACTTCTGTGGCAAGGTGTACCCGGATTAGCACTTACATGGATGGATGCCGTTGTTGCAGGAAAACCTGTTACTCCTCGTATTGGTTTCGCCGCTGAAATTAATGCTTTATGGTACAATGCTATAATGTTTAGTCTTACAGCAGCCAAAATTGCACAAGACCGTAAATTTATAGTTCAATGGATTAATATTCCTGAACTTATAAAGAAATCCTTTTTAGAAACTTTTTGGGACGAAACGAAAGGTTCACTTGCCGATTGTGTAGATAATGAGAAAAAAGACTGGAGTATGAGACCTAATCAAATTTTTGCAACTTCACTTCCATATAGCGTTATAGAAGATGAAAATATTAAAAAATCAATTCTCGATATAGTGAAAAAAGAATTATTTACCCCAAAAGGATTAAGAACTCTATCTCCAAAAGACCCTAATTATGTTGGAATCTATCAAGGTAATCAAAGTCAGCGTGATAGTGCATATCATCAGGGAACGGTTTGGCCTTGGCTACTCGGACATTTTGCCGAAGGGTATTTACGAATTCATGGTAAATCAGGAATAGATTTTATTAAAAAAATTTATAATGGTTTTGAAGAAGATATGGTAATTCACGGAATTGGTTCTGTTAGCGAAATTTACGACGGCGACCCGCCACATCACCCTAAAGGAGCAGTTTCGCAAGCATGGAGTGTGGCAGAATTGCTGAGAATTAAAATGATGATTGACCAGTTTAACGATTAAAAAAATGTAACTATTTAAGGGTGAAACTTTAACATTTTCAAAAAACTGTTTGTGGTTGAGTAGTTACAAAGAAATTAAAAAATAATTATATGTTATTTAACATAAATTACTTTTCGCTAAACTGAAGATTTTTTTAAAAAAATATGCTACAAAACCGCACAATATCTTGTAAATTAAGCAATAAGTATTTTAACATTAAATTTCAAATCAAAAAATTTTTTTTAATGTTGTGGAATGATAAATTTTAATTATTAATGTTTTGTTAACGTTGACAAAATTATTTTTTTATTGTATATTTGCAAAAAATATTAAAATAGGTTTTTATTTTGAAAATACAAAAACTAACAACAAATACTCTTACTTAACAGACACATAGTTATGGGCTACATTAAATTTGACAAAACCCTGTTAATAAATCCTGAATATTCGTTAAAACGGGAATTTCTAAGGTCGAACCGCTCAGGTTCTTATACATTTACTACAATTGCAGGCTGCAACACACGTAAGTATCATGCCTTGCTTGCCTGCCCACTTGAAAATATTGATGGCGGAACACATATTTTACTTTCTACGTTTGACGAAACTGTAATTCAAAATGGAAAATCGTTTGACCTCGGTACTCACAAATATCCTGGCGTTTACCAACCCACAGGATATATACACATAAGTGATATTGAAACTGAAAAAACGATGTATGTAATTTATCATGTTGGTGATGCGTTACTTAAAAAAGAAATACTTTTGCTTACAAATGAAAATCGAATATTAATAAGATATACTCTTATTGATACCCACATACCTGTTAAATTGATATTTAAACCTTTTTTGGCTTACAGAAACATTCACTCGCTTTGCAAAGCTAATCTTGATGTAAACACAAAATATATTTCTGTTAAAAACGGTATTAAAGTAAAAATGTACATCGGTTATCCATCGCTTTTTATGCAATTTTCAAAAAAACCGGAATATGTGCCTGTTCCCAACTGGTACTACAATATAGAGTATCCCGAAGAACAAAACCGTGGTTATAACTTTCACGAAGATTTATATGTTCCCGGATATTTTGAAGTCAATATGA
>PCSS01000118.1:0-6596 GCA_002771395.1 Bacteroidetes bacterium CG23_combo_of_CG06-09_8_20_14_all_32_9
TAAATTTAGAGGGTATTTTTATGGGTACGAAAATCCCTGTTTAATAAAAAATTTACCCTGTTAAATAGCAAAGCTCTTGACGAAGTTCACCCTGTTAAATTCAACTAAGTTGGTGCGAAGCAATTTAACAATGTAAACCTGATATTAAATTCCCTGGTCAGGTACAAATTTATATCCATACATAATCATACCTGTTTTGCTTTCTTCGTTAATCCTGCGGAATTTAGCAACTAATTTATCTCCAATTTTTAAATCATCGGGATTGCAATCAACTATTTGTGCGAGTAATTTTACTCCTTCGTTCAATTCAATAACTCCAACAGCATAAGGCACTAAATCACCAAATCCGATTGGAGCAGTACGAATAATAGTAAATGTAACCAACTTTCCATCACCGGATAAGCGAATTGTTTCAAATTCTTTTGCACCACATTCAGGGCAAATTAATCTGTTGGGGAAGCATATATGATTGCACTTTTTGCACTTTGCTGCTTCTAACCTGTAACGTTCGGGGATTTCTCTCCAGTGTTTAGCTACTTTCATGATTTTACCTCCATAATATGAATTATACAACTACCACCTGAGCCGCCCATATTCTGGGTTAAGCCAACTTTAGCATTAGGTAACTGGCGTTTTCCGGCAGTACCTCTTAATTGAGTAACAACTTCACAAATTTGTGCTACTCCGGTTGCACCAACAGGGTGTCCTTTTGATTTCAGACCTCCTGAAGTATTTATCGGGAATTTACCGTCAAGGGCTGTAAGTCCTGCTGATGTGGCGGGTCCACCCTGTCCTGGTTTAACAATTCCCAGTGCTTCCATTACCATAATTTCAGAAATAGTAAAGCAATCGTGTACTTCTGCAAAATTTATATCTTTAATGGTTTTACCTGCCATTTTCAATGCTCTTTGTGCAGCAATTTCAACAGCATCAAGTTTACATATATCTCGTCTCTGGCTGATAGCGATAGTATCTGAAGCAAGTCCGATTCCACTGATAACTACAACCGGATGTTTTTTGAGTTTACGGGCATTTTCAACTGTTGTAAGCATTACTGCTGCGGCACCGTCAGTTATAGGTGAACAATCCATCAATCTCAGCGGGTCAGCAATCATAACTGAAGATAACACTTGTTCACGGGTTATAGCAAACGGGAATTGTGCCATGGAATTTAATGCTCCATTATGATGATTTTTCACAGCAACATCTGCCAATTGCTCACGTGTAGTCCCATAACGGTTTATATGAGATTTGGCCATTAATGCATATAAACCGGGAAAAGTTATTCCATGAAATGCTTCATAATCCTGATCGGCTGCAGCGGCAAGTCCATAAGTAGCTTCACCTCCGCTTACATCTGTCATTTTTTCAACACCTACGGCGAGTGCATAATCAGCCATACCCGATGCTACTTCAAGAAAAGCGGTACGTACAGCAAGTCCTCCCGAAGCACACGCAGATTCTAAACGCATAGCAGGGACATGTTTTTGCCCCAGGTAATCCGGTATCAGGCTTGCAAGATGTTCCTGTCCGTTAAAAATGCCTCCCAACATACATCCAATAGAAATGGTATCAACCTTGTTAATACCGGCATCTTTAAAGCAGTTCAGTGAAGCTTCAACAGCGAGGTCCCTTAGTGATTTTTCCCAAAGCTCGCCCCATTTTATTAATCCTGTTCCAATAATAGCAACGTCTCTCATAATATTACCTCCTTATTCTGGTTTTAAAATTTTACGTCTGAATTTAGCATAAGTACCATATTCAAGATACATTTTATACTCGTCTAACTGTTTTCTTACCAACGGAGCTTTATCGCGTACTTCGGGTAATCTTTTTGTGGTCTTGAAAATGAAAGCGTCACTTCCGGCACCTGAGCCATAAGAAATAAGAAGTATCAGTTCTTCAGGTTTTGCAATATCCAGAGTGGCTGCCAATCCTAACGGAGAAGAACCTGAATAGGTATTACCAAGTGTGGGCGTTAATAATCCATGTTTGAACTGTGGTTCTTTGAATCCAAGCCGAAAAGCTTCCCGAACCGGAAATTTCCCGTTGGGCTGATGAAAAACAATGTAGTTAAAATCTTCGGGCTTCATGTTTGCTTTGTAAAGCATTGCTTTTACGGCACCTGAAACATGTTTCTGGTAAGCAGGTTCGCCTGTAAAACGACCACCATGTTCAGGATAACTTGCATGTTCCCTGCGCCAAAAGTCAGGTGTATCTGTCATAAAACAATGCGTGTCAACTAATTCTGCCACAAGATTGTTTGCACCCATCACATAAGCAGCAGCACCGGCGGCGGCAGAATATTCCAGTGCATCACCGGGTGCACCCTGCGATGTATCGGAACCGACACCGATAGCGTATTTCATAGCACCCGCTTTAACGAGATTTAATGCCACAAACATTGCTTCGGTACCGGCTTTACATGCAAACTCGAAGTCTGCGGTATGCACATAGGGACAAATTCCCAATGCTTCTGCTAATATTGTCCCCGTAGGTTTCACTGCATAAGGGTGAGATTCACTGCCAACATATACCGCTCCAATTTCCATAGCATTAATACATGCTCGTTTAAGAGCGTTGCGTGAAGCATTTACTGCCAATGTGGCACAGTCTTCATCGGGAGCAGGTACCGACTTTTCATTTAGGTTCAGTCCCTTTTTAAACGATTTAGCATCTGCACCCCATACCTTCGCTATTTCTTCAACCTTGATACGATAACGTGGTATCTGAGTTCCATAACCAACTATTCCAACATCCATATTTTACCTCCTTATAGTTTAATTAATAAATAATTATCAGATTTCACAAGCTGTTTTTCATTTGTTTTAATTTGACGGTACAATAATAATTTTTTTTTTCTAATAAAAAAATAAGCATTTTTCATTCTGTCATAAAAATAGTTAACACTTTTCCTACATTCCAGACCTGACAGGTTTGTTCTTTGCAAATTTTGCCCTGCTTTTCAATTCTGATAATCATTTTATTAGAAAAACCTGTCAGGTCTATAAAAATGCCAAAAAATATTTTATATATTTACACTCGCTCGCATCTTGCGAGTGAGGCATGTAACAGGCTGCCATTTTATTGAACAATGCCAGAGACAGAAGCAATACTCACTTGCCGGACGCAAGGGAGGGCGAGAGATTTGTTAGTGTCTTTGGTATTAATAAATTCTTTCTCCTGCAATAAATGTTTTGAGAACTTTTGTATCGAGGATTTTTTTGAAGGGTACTTGCATAATATCTTTGTCGAGAATTACAAAATCGGCACATTTACCTTCTTCAATACTTCCTTTTTTTGTTTCTTCAAAGTTTGCATAAGCCGCCCATATTGTCATTCCTCTTAATGCCTGTTCGCGGCTTAATTTATTTTCGGGCTGAAAACCACCAGCAGGATATCCTTTTGCATCCTGTCGCGTTACAGCAGCATAAAAGCCAAAAACCGGATTTATTGATTCTACAGGAAAGTCGCTACCCAAAGGGATAAAGCCATTTTGTTTCAACAAATCCTGGTAAGCATAAGCATATTTAACTCTGTCACCCAAACGCTCCTTTGCCCAGTACATATCGGAAGTAGCATGAGTGGGCTGAACAGATGGAATAATACTGTATTTCTTAAATAACTTCAAATCCTCAGGAGCCACAACCTGGGCATGCTCAATCCTCCATCTTAAATTATTCTGTTTTTTTAAAACCCCTGCATAAACTGTTAAAAGCAAATGATTGGCAGCATCGCCAATACAGTGGGTGTTTAGCTGATAACCTGTACTATAACATCTTTCAGCCATCTTAACATAATATATAGAATCCTGCAACGAAAAACCTTTTAAGTCGGACATATCCGAATATGGTTGTAAAAGAAAAGCTCCCCGTGAGCCAAGAGCTCCATCGCCATATATTTTGAAAGAACGAACGGTAAGTCTTTCAGTAATATATAACCCTTTCGATGCAAAGAGAGAGAAATTTTCTTCAGTCGGTTCGAGCATGGCATAAACTCTCATTTTAAGTTTCCCCTCTTTTTGTAACTTATCAATAAGCTGAACAACGCATGCAGGCAAACCTGCATCATCAACTGTAGTTAAACCAACTTCAAAACATTTTTCCTGAGCTTTTAGAAGGGCATCTGTTTCCTGTTCAGACGTTGGTTTTTGTATCGAAGAGTTTAATAAATCAATTGCATTATCAATAAGAATACCTGTGAGCTTACCATTTTTCTTTTCAATTATTCCGCCTTTTACAAAAGTTCCCGATTTGATGCCTGCAATATCAAGAGCTTTTTGATTTACAAGAACCGCATGCCCATCAATTCGTTTAAGAAAAACTGGTTGAACAGGGAATAATTTATCAAGAGTATCTTTTCGGGGAAATTGTTTTACTTCCCAGTCGTTTTGATCCCAGCCTCGCCCTATTATCCATTCACCTGCAAATGATTTTGAAAAATTCATCACTCTTTGTACAACTTCATCGAATGACTGGGTTCCGTTTAGATCAACCTGATTCAGCGTTAATCCGTAATAATAAAAATGACAATGTGCATCAAAAAAACCGGGAAAAATAAATTTTCCATCTGCATTTATTACAGAATCACTTTCGTATTTACTCATGATTTCTTTATCAGTGCCTGTGGCAACAAATTTCCCATCACTGACTGCAAAAGCCTGTACTATTGAAAAACCAGAATCTACAGTATAAACCTTTGCATTATATACAATCAGATTTACATGCTTTTTCTTCATAGAGCAGGAAGAAATAATAATTAAAAAAAATATAGCCGCTAAGCCACCGAGTCGCCAAGAAACACAAGGAAATCTATACATATAATTTGCACGTGGTAAATTATTACATTTGGGTTTCAGGTAAAGGGTATAAGTTTAAAGGCAAAAACTCCAAGATAATAAGGTAAAGGGAAAAACAAGATAAATTATTCCATCCTTTGAACTTTGAGTTTTAACCTTTGAGCTTACTTTTACGCCATATACCTTATACCTCTATACCTTTCTGTATTCATAAAATGCTAAAATTTATCCTGTTAGCAGTATAACTTCAAACTGCTCTGCCCTGCCCTCGCTCGCATCTTACGGGTGAGGCGTCCTGCCTACTGCCACTGCTTACTGCCGCTTGTTTTGGCAGTCCTGCCTACTGCTACCGCCTACTGCCGCTTGTTCGTTTTTTCGGATTTCAAATTTCAAATTTACATATTCCTTCTGTACTGTCCGCCAACTTCAAATAAAGCCTGTGTAATTTGCCCGAGTGAGCAATATTTGCATACTTCCATCAGTTTATCGAAAATATTTTTGTTTTTTATAGCAGTATGTTTCAGGTCTTCGAGTAGTTGAGGCACTTTATCTGCGTGGGTTTTATGCAGTTCTTTCAGTATATTAATCTGATATTTTTTTTCAGTTTCGGTGGCACGTATAACTTCACCAGGAATAACGGTAGGTGAACCTTTGCTTGATAAAAACGTGTTAACTCCCATAATTCGCAGTTCGCCGGAGTGTTTAAGCGTTTCGTAATAAAGTGATTCTTCCTGAATTTTGCTTCGCTGGTAGGTTGTTTCCATTGCACCCAACACGCCGCCGCGCTCGGTAATGCGGTCAAATTCAGCCATAACGGCTTCTTCTATAAGTTCGGTAAGTTCTTCAATAATAAATGACCCTTGCATTGGATTCTGATTTTTAGCTAATCCCAATTCATGATTTATTATCATTTGAATAGCAATGGCACGGCGCACCGATTCTTCGGTGGGAGTTGTAATGGCTTCGTCATAAGCATTTGTATGCAGCGAGTTACAGTTGTCGTAAATAGCATAAAGCGCCTGTAAAGTTGTACGAATATCATTAAAACCAATTTCCTGTGCGTGCAACGAACGCCCTGAAGTCTGAATGTGATATTTAAGTTGTTGTGAACGTGCGTTTCCTTTATATTTCAGTTTCATAGCTTTTGCCCAAATAATACGTGCAACCCTTCCTATTACAGAATATTCTATATCAATTCCGTTTGAGAAAAAGAACGAAAGGTTGGGTGCAAATTTATCAATGTCCATTCCCCGCGAAAGATAATATTCAACATAAGTAAATCCGTTGGAAAGCGTAAAAGCAAGCTGAGATACAGGATTAGCACCTGCTTCGGCAATATGATAGCCGGAAATAGAAACCGAATAAAAATTATGAACGTTGTTGTTAATAAAATATTCCTGCACATCGCCCATGAGTTTTAATGAAAAATCGGTAGAAAAAATGCAGGTATTTTGTCCCTGGTCTTCTTTCAGAATATCGGCTTGCACCGTGCCTCTCACAACAGAAATTGTTTCGGCTTTAATTTTTTCGTAAACATCTTTTGGCAAAACCTTATCGCCGGTAACACCGAGCAACATTAAACCCAATCCATTGTTGCCATCGGGTAGTTTACCCTGATAATGCGGTCTGACAGTCCCTTTTTCCCTGTAAATTTCTTCTATTTTTTTCTCAACTTTGGCAGTGAGATTATTTCTTTTTATATAAACTTCACACTGCTGGTCAATGGCGGCATTCATAAAATATGCTGTCATAATTGGTGCAGGACCATTTACAGTCATAGATACAGAGGTCATGGGGT
>PCSS01000118.1:6619-9622 GCA_002771395.1 Bacteroidetes bacterium CG23_combo_of_CG06-09_8_20_14_all_32_9
AATTTTTTTACATCATCCAAACAACATATAGAAACTCCCGAATTGCCAATTTTTCCGTAAATATCCGGTCTGGTATGCGGGTCGTTTCCATAAAGGGTAACGGAATCGAAAGCTGTTGACAGACGTTTGGCACGCAACCCTTTAGACACATAATGAAAACGTTTGTTGGTACGCTCCGGTCCACCTTCACCGGCAAACATACGGGTGGGGTCTTCGCCTTCACGCTTGAACGGGAACACACCGCCTGCATAAGGAAATTCGCCAGGTACATTTTCCTTTAAATTCCATTTAAGTATATCGCCCCATGCTTTGTATTTTGGTAAAGAAATTTTGGGAACAATAGTATGCGAAAGTGTTTCGGTATGTGTTTTAATTTTAATTTCTTTGTTGCGAACTTTAAAAATGTAAAATTCCTTTTTGTAGGAATCAATTTTTTTTGCCCAATCCTCAATTATCTTACGATTGTTATTTTCTAAATTTTTGTTTATTTCAGCATAAAGTTCCTCAAGTTTTTTAAGCAGAATTTTATCCTTTTTTAATTTTTTAATATCCTCTATAATAAGATGTAAACTATAAAGTTTTTGTGCAATTTCAGTTTGCTCATCAACATTGCGGTTATAATTTCTTATAGTATCGGCTATTTCAGATAAATACCTGATGCGTTGAGGTGGAATGATGTAAATTTTTTCAGGAATTTCACTGGTAAATTTCATTGTTGAGATAAAATGTCTGCCAAATTTTTCGTTCACTTTATCAATTATAGATTTAAAAAGATGATTAACGCCCGGGTCGTTAAACTGCGAGGCAATAGTTCCATAAACAGGCATTTTGTCGGCTTCTTTATCAAAAAGTTTATGGTTTCGCTGATATTGTTTTTTTACATTTTTTAGGGCATCTAAACCACCGCGTTTATCAAATTTGTTAAGGGAAATAATATCGGCAAAATCGAGCATATCAATTTTTTCGAGTTGCGATGCAGCGCCGTAATCGGGTGTCATTACATAAAGCGATATGTTGCTGTGGTCAATAATTTCGGTATCGGATTGACCAATGCCCGAAGTTTCTAAAATAATGAGGTCGAAACCGGCGACTTTCAGAATATTAAGTGAATCTTTAATATATTTTGATAATGCAAGATGTGATTGCCGCGTAGCCATTGAGCGCAGGTAAACACGTGAATCGGTAATGGAGTTCATTCTTATTCTGTCGCCCATTAAAGCGCCGCCTGTTTTGCGTCTGGACGGGTCAACACAAACTATAGCAATTTGTTTTTTGGGAAATTCGGCAAGAAAACGTCTTACAAATTCATCAATCAGGGATGATTTTCCGGAGCCGCCTGTACCAGTAACACCAAGAACCGGAATATTAATTTTTGAAGCAAGTTCATTAATTTTCAAAATATCTGCCTGTATTTCTTCGGGATAATTTTCTGTGGCAGAAATAAACCTTGCAATTGAGCGATGAACTTTGTTTTTAATATCTTTTAAGTTGATTTTTACATCTTTTCCGCATTCAAAATCGGATTTTTCGAGCAGGTCGTTAATCATTCCCTGCAAACCCATTTTACGACCATCATCGGGTGAATAAATACGGGCAATACCGTAATCCTGAAGTTCTTTTATTTCATCAGGAAGAATAACTCCACCACCGCCGCCAAAAATTTTAATGTGTCCGCAGTTTCTTTCTTTAAAGAGGTCAAACATATATTTAAAAAATTCGATATGACCACCTTGATACGACGTTATTGCAACAGCCTGGACATCTTCCTGAATGGCACAATTAACAATTTCCTGCACCGAAATATTATGCCCCAGGTGAATAACTTCTGCGCCTGATGCCTGAATTATTCTTCGCATTATATTAATAGCAGCATCATGCCCGTCAAAAAGCGAAGCGGCAGTAACTATTCTAATATGATTTTTGGGTTTGTAAACTTCTGTATCTTGCATAATTTTTATTTATTAACAAAGACTTCAAAATTCGGAAATATTTTTGAAAAATAAAATATAATTACTCAAAAAAAATTGCCACAGATTTACTCTGTTAAATAATTGTTTACCCCGTTAGATAATTACTATTTCTACCCAGTTCGTTTACCCCGTTGGATATTGTTTTTGGTTCGTTCTTACTGATTAGAAAATAAATTATCCAACGGGGTGAATTTTTAAATTGTTTAATTGTTACCGATACAACAATGATTTTTTAACAGAATACTTTGACTGGAACCAAAAGTCAAAAGTTAACCAATAACAATTAACTCAAATGTTGAATCGTTTGCAATCTGATTGATGTTAATGTTTTGCAATTGAAATGCCCATGAATTTACATTCATAAGCGAAGCCGTTTGAGAAAAAGAAAAATGACAGGTAAAATAAAAAATACAGGTGAAGAAAATTATTTTTGGTTTCATTTTTAGAATTTTAACTGTTACAAAGTTAATTTTTTTTGAATATCCAAAAAAAATAAAAGCCCCAAACCTGTGGTGAGCGGAGCCGAACCATTCCAAGCCCCAAGGAAAGACCCTGTAATTTAGATATTGGTACTTGGGACACACTTTTTTTGTACAAAAATTTATTTGCGCATCATGAATTATTACTCCCGGTATTCATTCATTAGTTTTGGTGAAGCATAAAAAACTGTAATTTTTCAATCAAATAAAAATAACTTTGTTGCATAAAATTTATCAGATGGTTCTGAGAATTAACATACTAATTTATCTTTCGTTTTTAATTACCTTATTTTCATGTAAAAACACTACCGATGTTGAAGGATATAATAAAACTAAAAGCGGTATTTATTATAAATTACTCCAGATAGGCGAAAACACACGCAAACCTAAAAACGGCGATTATATAACATCTCACATTTCATATTATACAGGCAACGATTCTATGTTTTTTGATGCTATAAGAAGTTTAAAATATATTCCTCCGCCTTTTCCGGGAGCTGTTCAGGAATGTTTTGCAATGCTTGCAGAATCTGATAGTGCATCATTTTATATTA
>PCSS01000118.1:9631-13373 GCA_002771395.1 Bacteroidetes bacterium CG23_combo_of_CG06-09_8_20_14_all_32_9
TTTTTAAAAAAACTTTAAAGACGCCGTTCCCTGAATTTATTTTACCACAAAGTTACATTAAGGTAAATATCAAGATTTTATCTATTCGTTCGCCGGAGCAATATCAAAAGGACAAAGAAGAATTTTTAAGCTGGATAGCAGATTTTGGTAAATATGAACAAATTGTACTAAAGCATTTTATAGAGAACGAACAAATAAATGTTAATCCAACCCCATCTGGGATTTATAGAATTGACATTACTAAAGGAACAGGAAAAAAAGTTGAAATAAATGACACTGTTACAGTTAATTACGAGGGACGTTTTTTAAACGGTAAAATTTTTGACAGCACAAAAAAACGTAATGAACCATTTCAATTTGTTTTTGGCACAGAAATGCAAGTTGTTAAAGGACTTGAAGAAGCTATTGGCGATATGAGGCAAGGCGACCATGCACTTTTTATAATGCCTTCGGAACTAACTTTTGGTAAAACAGGCTCATCAAATGGAACAATTCCCGCATATACATCAGTTATTTTTGAAGTTGAATTGTTAGAAGTTAAGTAGTTGATGAGTATTAAGTTATTGGGTTATTAAGTTATTAAGTTATTGAATTAATATTAAAATAAGTTTAAAGATATTATTTTTATGAAATTTATTTAAAGAAATTATGACAATTATAAAAGAAAATGAGATAAAATCAGAAGTAGTTTTAAAAGTTGCTAAACTAATGGCAATTGCAGCCAGAACTGCCCCGAAAGCACACGGTGTGGATAATCTTGAAATTGCTATTGCAACAAATAAAACTATTAATATGTTATCGGCAGCAATGCACGAAATTGGAAGAAAACATAAAATGGATTTTTTTAACCGCGATGCCGATAACATTATTAAATCGCCTGCTGTTCTATTAATTGGCACACACATAAAAACTCAAGAGATAAAAAAATGTGGAATGTGCGGTTTTAAAAATTGTGCCGGAAAAAATAAATACCCCAACACACCCTGTGTTTTTAACACCAACGATTTAGGAATTGCAATTGGCTCTGCTGTTTCGGTTGCAGCTAATCATCATATTGATAATAGAGTAATGTTTAGTGTTGGACAAGCCGCTGTTAAACTTCAACTTTTGGGAAAAGATGTAAAAATTGCCTTTGGTATTCCACTTTCGGCAACATCAAAAAACCCATTCTTTGACCGCCCACCCATTAAGATTTAAGATTTAGGATGAACAATAAACAACAAATAAACTAACTTATCAACCCATCAACTATCGAAATAAGTAGAAAGTAGGTAGAAATACAATAGAACAATTGAACAATTAACGATTTATGATTTAAAAATGAATAAAATACTTTTTATAGATTCAACACACCCGGTTTTAAAACAAAGGTTAGAAACTAATGGATTTGTATGCGATTATTTTGGCGATATTAATTATTGCCAGGTTTCTGAAATAATATGGAATTATATAGGAGTTATAATTAGAAGTCAAATACAACTGGATAAAGAAATTTTATCGAAAGCTACTAATCTTAGATTTATCGGTAGAGTTGGCTCCGGACTCGAAAGTATTGATACTGAATTTGCAAAAATAAAAAATATTGAATGTATAAACTCTCCCGAAGGTAGCCGCGATGCTGTTGGTGAACAAGCAATAGGAATGATACTTTCACTTTTAAATTATGTTTGCAAATCGAACATTGAAATTAAAAACGGTAAATGGCTTCGCGAAGAAAATCGTGGAACTGAAATTAAAGGAAAAACAATAGGAATAATTGGTTACGGAAACACTGGAAGTGCATTTGCCCGAAAACTTTCAGGTTTTGAAACTAATGTAATTTCTTATGATAAATATAAAACAAATTACAGTGATGGTTTTACCAAAGAAGTTAATTTAGATGATATTTTTAACATTTCGGATATTGTTAGTTTACACGTTCCACTGACTTCAGAAACCAGGTATATGGCTGATGATAATTTTTTTAACAATTTTCACAATAATATTTTTTTAATAAATACTTCACGCGGTTCGGTTGTGAAAATAAGTAGCCTGATAAAAGCGATATCTGAAAATAAAGTTTTGGGAGCAGCACTAGATGTTATTGAATACGAAGAAACATCGTTTGATAAAATGAATTTAATAAATATGCCTGATGATTTTTTTAAATTGTTAAATCTTCCAAATGTTTTAATTACTCCTCATACTGCCGGATGGACACACGAATCGAAAATAAAATTAGCAGAAGTTCTTGCCGGTAAAATAATTGAATATTCACGTAAAAAAGGAATAATACCGATATAGAAGCTGTTATACTCAACGAACATGAATTTGCAAAATCAGTAAGTTGGTAGTAGTAGTTGGTAGTAGCAGTCCGACTACCAACTACTGCTACCAACTACCTACTTTTACTTGCAAACTTAAACAGCATCAGTATATAATCCAAAACGCAGTCGTAATTGGACTATTATAGATTCCGTATCGGTATTAGTAAACCAAATGAGCCAAATTCCAGTCACATAAAAAAAATATTTTACAGCGACATACTTTGTCGTATATGTGATTTATTTTTGTTTCATAAATTTTAAATCATATTGATATGGAATTCTTAATTGCTAATAAAGACTATAAAACTTCAATTAATTTACAAAAAACAACTTCAAAAATCAACATTTCTGAAGTGTTTGCTCAAAGAAGCTTTTCTTACTTAAACGAATTCAATTTATTTGTTGCTCATTTTAACATGATACCAAATTTTATTCACTTAAGAGATATTCATTGTAAAAAGGCAAGTAATTGGTTTGCAAAAGCATACAAGACAGAAATTAAAGATTATTATTTTGATAAGAGATATTTCAATAACAGTAAAAATGCTGAATTTGACGAAATCTTTTATATTCTTTGTGATGACCTTATCGTGTATTTTAATCCTACTTGTTCAACTGTAAGATTTCTTTTCAAAAAAACTGATTTTGATAAAATTGAAAAAATAATAGATGAAATAAAAAAGTTTAAGGAAAGAAAATCAAAAAACAAGTCTGAAATTTCGTTGCTAATCAATACTGTTGACGGAATTGATACGAAAAGTTTAGAAATAACGAAGCCAAAACTCAGGATTGAAGATAATTATAATGATGATTTTATGGAAGTACATAAAACAATTTATCAAAGGCTTTCCAAAAAAAATGATAAGGGTTTGGTTATATTGCATGGTAAGCCGGGAACAGGCAAAACTTCATATATCAGGCATTTAATTTCTTCCTTAAAGAAAGAAGATATATTTTTACCTCCAAATATGGCTGCTGAAATAACAAATCCGGGACTGATTTCTGTTTTAATTGACAGACCCAATTCAATCTTTGTAATTGAAGATGCCGAAAACATTGTGGTTGACAGGGAAAAAGATGGAAACTCCAAAGTTTCTGCTTTGCTTAATATTTCTGATGGATTATTATCAGATTGCTTAAATATTCAAATAATTTGCTCCTTCAATACAGATATTTCAAAAGTTGATAGTGCATTAATGAGAAAGGGAAGATTGATTGCAAAGTATGAGTTTAAAGAATTAGAAGTACAAAAAGCAAATACGCTTTCAAAAAAATTAGGGTTCGATTCTAACTTCAATTCACCAATGACATTAACAGCAATTTATAATCAAGGAGAAAAAGATTTTCAACAAATCAAGAATAATACTATCGGTTTTAAAGTATCTTGCAATAATTAAAAAATATAATAAACATTTTTCAGAGAAAATTAAATATAT
>PCSS01000101.1:0-1612 GCA_002771395.1 Bacteroidetes bacterium CG23_combo_of_CG06-09_8_20_14_all_32_9
TAAAAACGATAATCTTACTGCTAAAGATGCATTAAATTTAATCAGGGTTGTACCTAATCCATATTACGGATTCAGTGGTTACGAAAAATCGCAGTTAGATTATAAAGTTAAAATCACCAATCTGCCGCAGGCTTGTACCATAAGTATTTATAATGTGGGTGGTACGCTTATCCGCAGGTTTAAAAAAGATAGTCCTCTTTCTTACCAGGATTGGGATTTAAAAAATGAATATGGAATTACTATTGCCAGCGGTGTTTATATAGTACACATAAACGCACCCGGTATAGGCGAAAAAATTCTAAAATGGTTTGGTGCATTACGACCCATTGACTTAAACAATTTTTAATGGAATGAAAAAGGGAAGTCAAAGGAAGTCCGAAATCTTAAATCATAAATCCGATATGCTAAATACAATTAAAGCTATAGTCCAAAAAAAAAGGATTCATTTGATTGAAAATATCAAAATTCCTGAACGTACAAAATTGTTGATTACAATTCTGCCAAATGACGATAGTAACGATTTTTGGCAAGCTGCAAGTATGACCTCTCTCAATAAAATATGGAATAATACCGAAGACAACATATATGCAGAATTACTTGAAAAATAAAATCGTTTTGGTAAAATACCCTTTTACTGATTATATCGCTAATAAAATCAGACAGGCCGTAATAATTAGTAAAAGTATTTATAATGATATGTTTATTGTTCCATTAACAAGCAGAACTGATTATTTAGGAGTAGATGAATTTATCTTAAATGATTGGAAAAAAGCAGGGTTAAATGTAGAAACTGCTGTTAAACGTGGAATATTTACAATAGATTCACAATTGATTTTATAAGAAATCGGATATTTATCATCCAAAGATTCTGAAAAACTTAAATCATCTTTAATCTCATGGTTGAATTTATATTGATAATGAAAATTGGTACTGATAAATAAAAGCAGTATATTTACAAGGGAGCATGTTCATTTTGATTAAAACAAAATATTGGAGAATTATGAAGAAAAAATCAATTTCAATCATTTTGGGTTTATACTCAAGATATTTTAGCTTTCGGAAAAATCAACAAGCAACAGTAATCAGTAGCAGGACTGCCAACTGCCGCTGCCAACTGCCGCTGTTGCTGGCTGTAGCGGCATTGTTTACTGTATCTGCAGTTAGTTTTGCAGGTAATGAGCAGCGTGTAGGTCAGGCAGGAGCATGCGAATTGCTTATAAATCCATGGGCTCGCAGTTCCGGATGGGGTGGAGCAAACGCTGGTGGAGTTAGAGGGTTAGAAGCCCTTAACCTTAATATTGCCGGAACAGCTTTTACTAAAAAAACCGAGATTATTTTTAGCCATACCAATTGGTTAGCCGGAACCGGAATTAACATGAACGCCTTCGGCTTATCACAAAAAGTTGGCGAAAGCGGAGTTTTAAGCCTTTCATTAATGAATATGGATTTTGGTGATATAGACATTACCACCGTTGATATTCCCGAAGGCGATATTGGAACTTTTCACCCGGGCTATACAAACGTTGCCATTGCTTATGCCAAAGAATTTTCTAACAGCATTTACGGAGGATTAGTAGTAAAAGTAATTAATGAGAAAATTGCCGACCTAACC
>PCSS01000101.1:1630-2391 GCA_002771395.1 Bacteroidetes bacterium CG23_combo_of_CG06-09_8_20_14_all_32_9
GATGGAGGAATTCAGTATCTTACAGGTATTGGTAAAAATAAATTGGGTAAGAAAATTCACGATAATATCCATTTTGGTATTTCTCTGAAAAATTGGGGTACCAATATGCACTTTAAAGGTGATGGATTATCGTTTCGCGGCACAGTCCCTCCCAATAATATAGTAATGACAGTTGAACAACGCTCTGCTGATTATGATTTGCCCTCGTTAATGATGATTAGCGGTATGTTCGATTTCTACCTCGCTCAAAAAGTTGATACAATCGCTGATAAAATTAAAAGCGACCATCGTATTAGTATAGCCGCAAATTTTACCGCAAATTCATTTACTAAAGACCAGTTTCACGTTGGTTTAGAGTATTCTTTTAAAGAAATTGTAATGATTCGGGGCGGTTATGTTTATGAAAAAGGAATAAATAAATACGATACACGAACTACCGCCTTTACCGGACCTACAGTTGGAGTTTCTGTTCAAATTCCTTTAAACAAAGAAAAAGGTTCAACATTTTCAATAGATTATTCTTATCGCGATACAAATCCATTTAACGGAGTTCATTCTATCGGAGCAAAAATTACACTTTAAAAAAAAATTATTATATTTGCATTTAAAGAGTCCCGAACTTTTCGGGATTCTTTTTTGTATTTAAATTGTTGAAGTATGAGCAATATTTCTTACCTGACAGAAGAAGGTCTTCGTAAATTAAAAGAAGAATTGGAGCATTTAAAAATTGTTCAACGTCCTGCTATTTCAAATATGATAGC
>PCSS01000101.1:2427-3877 GCA_002771395.1 Bacteroidetes bacterium CG23_combo_of_CG06-09_8_20_14_all_32_9
CAGTCGTATTCTTGACGATTCAAAAATAGATAAATCAAAAGTTCAGATTTTATCGAAGGTGAAAATTAAAAATATTGAAACAAACGCTGTTCAGCAATTTACTTTAGTTTCTGAAAGTGAAGCGAATTTTAAAGAAAATAAAATTTCTATTAATACACCTATTGCTAAAGGATTACTTGGTAAAAAAGTAGGCGATATAATTGAAGTACAAGTACCAAGCGGAAAAATGTCCTTAAAAATTATTAAAATATCAAGATAGTGTTCATATACTAAAAACGGGATAAAATTGTACATTTAGAATCGCTGTATTCTAACTGATTACCGTTTACCGTTTACTGATTACCATTTGAAAAATGTATAAATTTAGGTCATTCAAAGTATAACAACTATGGCAAGTATATTTTCAAAAATTGTTGCAGGTGAAATACCATGTTATAAAATTGCAGAGACAGAAGATTTTATGGCATTTTTAGACGTATTTCCCTTAGCCGAAGGTCATACGCTGGTTATTCCCAAAAAGGAAACAGATTATATTTTTAATATTGATGATGACAATTTAGCCCGATTAACTTTATTTGCAAAAAAAGTGGCAAATGCAATTGAAAAATCCGTTCCGTGCCAAAGAATAGGAATTGCAGTTATTGGCTTAGAAGTGCCTCATGCACATATTCATCTTATCCCTATTAACCATGTTTCTGATATTAATTTCTCACGAAAAAAACTTAGCTTTACAAAAGAACAGATGACAGCAATTGCCCTAAAAATCAGGAATAATTTTATCAATACTTAAACGGTTAAAGATTTCACAACTACTCACTTGCGCCACTGCTTCCTGCCACTGCCTCCTGCCATTGTCGCTTTATTTCACTCTTCCTGGATTTTTATTAATAAACTCTTTCCAACTTTTAGCCTTATTTTTATTATCGCTTACAGGGGTCTGAAAAAAATGACAAACCGCAGCGGCAAGTCCATCAGTAGCATCTAAATATTTTGGCATTTCCTTAATACTCATAATTTTTTGAAGCATCCCAGCCACCTGTTCTTTAGAGGCATTTCCGTTACCTGTAATACTTTGTTTAATTTTTCGCGGTGCATATTCAAAAACCGGAAGCTGATGCAAAATAGCTGTTGCAATAGCAATTCCCTGTGCACGCCCTAACTTCAGCATAGATTGTACGTTTTTTCCATAAAATGGAGCTTCAATGGCTAATTCATCCGGATGATATTCATTTATTAAACCTGATATACGTTCAAAAATATGTTTTAAGCGAACAAAATGAGCATCAAGTTTGCGTAATTCAATTATTCCAAGTGCAATTAATACAGGTTTATTTTGCTTAATTTCAATTATTCCGTAACCCGCAATATTGGTCCCGGGGTCAATTCCAAGAATGATTTTATTAATACTCATAATGAAATAAAGATACAATTTTATCTCGTTTTTAATATA
>PCSS01000179.1 GCA_002771395.1 Bacteroidetes bacterium CG23_combo_of_CG06-09_8_20_14_all_32_9
GCAAGTTTTTTAGCGGTTTATATTTGAATTTTTTACCTTGTGGACCGCCAAATTGGTCGGCATAACCATCTGAGAAAATATATAATAAATCTTTTTTTTGAAGTTGAATGAAATTATTTGTAAACGGTTTTTTATTGTCGCAAACTCCAACAGGCATTTTATCACCTTTAGTTTCAATTACTTCATTATTTCTGATTAAATAAAGAGGATTATTGGCGCCAGAGAATTGCAACTCGTAAGTATTAAAGTCAATAACGCAAAGTGCCATATCCATTCCGTCTTTTGTTTCGCCTTCGTTTTCGTTACCGGCTTGATTTAATGCTTTAATAATAGATTCTCTTAACATATCGAGTAGAATATTAGCGTTTACGGTCTCTATTTTATTAAAAATCTCGTTGAGGAACGAAACGCCCAGCAGACTCATAAAAGCTCCGGGAACGCCATGTCCGGTGCAATCGGCTGCAGCAATTACGGTTTGATTGTCTTTTTGAGCCATCCAGTAATAGTCGCCGCTGACAATATCGCGGGGTTTGTTTAAAATAAAAAAGTTATTGGGCAAAATTTGCAAAATAAACTTAAATGGTGGGAGTACAGCAGTTTGTATGCGACGTGCGTATTGAATGCTATCCATAATTTCCTTCTTCCTGAGGGCAATTTCATCACGTTGTTTAATAGCTGTGTTTTTCTGTATTTCTAATTCATCTTTTTGAACTTCTATTTCATCACGTTGAGTTGTAATTTCTTCTTTTTGCTGACGAATTTCTTCGTTTTGCTCCATTATTTCTACGTTCCTCTGTTTCAATAGCCTGTTAGCTTCTTTTTTAACTTTATAAGCTCTAAAAATGAAGTATCCCATTACAGAAATCAAAAGTATAATTACTATAAATAAATATAAAATAAGCTGTTGCATTTTAATTTTGACAAGCTGTTCATTCAGCACTTTCTTTTGTTCCCCTATTTTTAATTCTTGTTCTGCAATTGAACTTTGTTGGCTTTCAAGAATTTTCGATTTAGCTACAATCTCCTTATCCTTTGTTATTAACTCTGTTTCTTTTATATTCAGCTCTTCAATTTTTGTTTTTAACAGTTTTTGTTGTATGCCTACTTGTTTAAAAATCTCATTTAATTCGGCTTTTTGTTTATTAATTTGTTTAATTTGGATTGCAATTTCTTCTCTTTGTTTTGCTATTTTATCGGTTTGTTCGGCAATTTCTTTTTTTTGAGATTCAATTTCCTTTTTTTGCTTATCAATTTCAACATTTTGAGATTCAACAATTTCTTTTTCTTTTTGAAGTTGAACATCAGTTTGTTTATATAATGTTTCCCAATCGGCTTTAGATTTTACTGCTCCGGCTATAAATAAGTCATATAATTTAAACCCTTCTTCTTTAATTTTAGTTTCATTAAGTTCATATTGTCTAATTCCTTTAACAATAATATAATTAACCATTGATTTGTGGAAAGGATAGTTTTCAGTAATAAGTAAAGTGTGTTTACCTGATATTTTTTTTAATATTTTATCAATATCAAAACCATTATCATTATTTGCGAACAATACTAAACAGTTATTTATTTCATCAACTGAATAAAATCTTATAATTTTAATAGGTTTATTATGTAATAAAGTATTTGCATTGGCTAAGTTAATTAGTTCTTGTTCAAGAAAATTGTTTGGGTCAAGAACAGCAATTTTAAATGTATCAATTACATTTTCATTGGGCCACGTAACATGCTTTGCTATTGCAAAAATAGCTTTGGCTCTCTTTTTATCATCAAAATTTTGTTGCGGGAAAGAAAAAAGTGATAATAAAATTAAAGGTATAATAACTAATAGTTTCACAGTTTTAATTTTTATATTACAAAATTAATAAAAATATTTATATATACTTAAAACGATTAAAATTTTAACTTTACAAATTATCCCCTCTCTACTAATATACTGCAAAATGGCTAAATTTGCGCCATTGTGAAATATGCTTCGCGTTTCACTTGGTAAACATTTAATCTTTCTAACGGGGTAAACTTTTGTATGTAAATGAAAAATGCCAAATTGCTTTAGTAATATTTCACTATGAAGCAAAAATTATTTCCTGTTTCACAGGGTAAACTCCAATGTCGTTAAGTTAAGGAATAAAATGCTGTTTATCAGTATTTTTAATTGCCCCGACATTTATGTCGGGGAATTAAAATAGTATCATTTTCGTGCTTTAGCCCAATATTCGTTAAAAATGTTGGGCTAAAGCCCAGTTTAATTTGTATATTTTACCACGAGCTAAAGCTCGTGCCTATTGATTATCTGCAAATTAAACATTAACTAAATGACATTGGGGTAAACTCCGTTAAATAGCCTATAAATAAACGAACTGAAAAAGACTGTTATTACTCGTAACAAGAGTATTATTGCTCGTAACAGGAGTATTTTTCCTCCTAACAAGAGTATTATTGTTCGTAACAAGAGTATTTTTCCTCGTAACAAGAGTATTATTGTTCGTAACAAGAGTATTATTGTTCGTAACGATTTGGCGGTTGATGTTCGGTGGCGATTTTACTACTGAATTTTCCACGAAGAGCAAAGGGTTCAATATGCATGTTACTGTCAAATGAGCCACTTCCCGCCACTGACAGCAAACGCCTGTTATAGTGCGTATTTATTCAATATCAAATAATTCAGCAGGATTAATTTTAAATTGTAACATTTTTGCTGTATCTCGTCCACCGTCACCACCTTTTCTTTGCATTGTAATTCTTCCTATTTTAAAGTTACCTCTTGTTGTAATTTCAATTTTCCCGTTACCGAAATAATTCATACAAAAATTCATAGGCTTAAGAATCCAACGAGCATTTTTTGCAACTTTTTGAGCTACCAACATCCATTCTGCTGCAAATTTTCCTTGCCCTTTTAAAATGTCAGAAATAATTAATGATTGATTTTTCTTTAACCACTTTAGCATTGTTTTTTGTTCAGCCTTAGTGAACTCATTTGCAAACATTCTTCGTTTGTCTTTTGGCTTTTGTATCTTTGGCTTTTCCTCACCTGTATATCTTTTGAGAATTGAAACAATGCTTTTAGGAATATCCCACATTTCAGTGTATTTATCAACCCATCGTTTATCTATTTGATTAAATCCTTTAGGATTGCTTACTAATTTAACCTGTAAATTTTCAACATCAATTGCTTTTTTCAGTTTAATGGTTACTTGTACCTGAACATCTGTTTTATATCCTGAAATTATTATTGCTTCAACATATTCAATTTCAGAAAGCTTATACTTCATCAATACGAGCCATGCTTGAGCATCTTTATCTTTTTTCCAATCGTTAAACTTTTTTACTATATCATCTTCATTTCTGAAACCGTCTTTTGCTGTTTGTGAACCTCTTTCAATTAAATTCATGTTATGTAGTTGCAAATAAATTATTAATTGTGTGTCCCTTCAACCTTTCTTCAGCGATATTAACATATTCTTTTGATATTTCGGAACCTAACCATTTCCTGTTTAACAAATGTGCAATTTTTGCAGTTGTACCACTTCCCATGAAAGGGTCATAAACAAGGTCATTTTCATTTGTCCATGTGTTTATCTGGTCAGCTACTAATTTTTCAGGAAATATAGCGGGGTGATTGTATGCAACTTTATCTTTGGTGGAAATACCACCTCCAACGGAATAGAAAAAAACATTACCTACTTTTTTTTCAGTTGTTCTTTCAATCTTTTCATAATCTAACGAACCATTATGTCCCCTGTTTTTCATATTAGCAAGCCCGTGATATTTCGTAGGTTCAGTTATTGGATTAAATGTATTAGGGTTTCCTTTTGAAAAGGCAAACATATATTCAAAATGCTGATGATACCTATTTCCTGTTTGGGGCATTGGATTGTTTTTATAATATATCATTGTATCATGCAATCTAAATCCAACCTCTTTAAAAAACAATGCTTGTTTAAAAGATGTCCCCGTTTCACTGCCTTCAATTGTAGCGTCTGCTACAACCCAAATAACTACACCTCCAATTTTTATTACTCTAAAAAGTTCTTTTGCAATTTTTTCAAATTCAAATTTATAACCATTATAATTTCTAATGTCGTCATAAGGTGGTGATGTAATTACAAAATCAATGAAATTGTCAGGCATGTTGCCCATTGTAGTCAAACAATTTTCATTATATATTTTTTTAAGTTTCATATTGCAAATTTAAACAAATTTCCTTTTAATTAAAAAGTGTAGATATGTTTATTTTAATATGCACTATAACAAGAGTATTTTTCCTCGTAACAAGAGTATTATTGCTCGTAACAGGACTGTTTTTACCCGTAACATGATTGTTATTGGAACGAACAGGGATGTTATCGGAACAAACAGGGATGTTATTGGAACGAACAGGGATGTTAGGGGACATGAAAAAAAATAAATCCCATTTTGCAAGTTATGTATGAAGGTATAGGGTATAAAGGTAGTAAGTTCTCAATACTTGCAGGTATAATTCTACATTTTACATTCATTATTTGTCTTTGTAAATGTAGAATTTTCAACAGCAGAATGTAGAATTTAATATAGCATTAACTGCGGATATTGAGAAGTTACTAAAGGTATAAGGATACAGCCCTATTTCCTTATACCATATACCATATTCCTTAAAATGAAAAAGATTGATATTACAGACAAACACTAATTATTTTGAATTTCTAACTGGTTATTTTGAATTTTAATAGCTTTACCCGTTTCGTCCCATTCAATATACCTAATAATTTCACCTTTTACAGTATTTCCTTCAAATTTTCTGTTGCCGTTTTTAAACCATCCCTCAAATATACCATTTTCAATTCCATATTCATATCTTCGCACAATCATTTTTTGTCCGTTTTCATAAAACCATGTTTCTAAACTGTCTTTTAATCCGTTTTTATAAAATCGTTCTGTAACTTTGTTACCATTATCATTATAGTAATTCCATTTATTGTCTTCTTTTCCATTTGTTACGTCGCCTTCGCGCTCAATAATTCCGGTTTCACTCCAGTATGTCCAGTGTCCGCTGCCAACTCCTTCGGTATAAAAACCTTCCACTTTTTTAAATCCGCTTTTATAATACCATTTCCATTTACCGCTTTCCAAACCGTTTAAAAATTCACCCTCGCTTGCAAAATAACCTGTTTTATCGTAAAATAATGCTTTTCCGTTTTCTATGCCATTTATAATGGTTTTTTTGTACTCAATAATTCCATCAGAATTTTTACTTACCATAATACCTGTAAACAACTCATTGTTTTTTTTAAGACAAATAAGGTAATCATCTTTCTCATAAAGGTTTTTAATATTTACTTCCTGAGCCAAAATGGAACTTGCGTAAACTGATAAAAATATGATAAATATATTTTTCAATATTGATATATATTAATATTTACAAGATAGGTTTTTTGTTGCAAAAATGGTTTGAATTTCAATAAAATTGTTAAGTCGAAAAACTTAATTATTTTTCAGTCTCTAAAAAACACAAATTTGAAAAACATTTTCTACAATATTATTAATAATTTTTTTATAAAGTTTTTTTACTTTCTTTTTATTTCAATATTTTTTCTGTATTACTTACAAACCGTTAATGCACAGCAACTAAAAAATAAAATCAGAGGCGTTGTAATTGATGCCGATTCTCGCAGTTCGCTTATTGGAGCTACAATTATTCTGACTGATATTAATGAGCAAAACGGTACGATTTCGGACACAAACGGAAAGTTTTGTCTCGAAAATGTTACAGTTGGAAGACACAATTTAAAAGCCTCGTTCATGGGTTACGGTGAAGTAATATTAAATAATCTTGAAGTAGTATCGGGAAAAGAGCTTTTTATTACAATTGAAATGCATGAAACTGCAGTTATTGCTTCTGAGGTAGTTGTAACTGCAAAATCATCAAAAAGTGAAGCGACAAATAAAATGGCGACCATCAGTGCAAGGGCTTTTACTGTAGAAGAAACTTCAAAATATGCGGGAAGTTGGGGCGACCCGTCACGGATGGCTTCAAAATTTGCCGGTGTAACAATCGTTTCCGACGAGCGAAACGATATTATTGTTCGTGGAAATTCACCAATTGGCATGTTGTGGCGATTAGATGGCGTTGACATTCCCAATCCTAATCACTTTGCCGTAGCAGGAAGTTCGGGTGGAGCTATAAGTATGATAAATAACAATTTGTTAGATAATTCCGATTTTTTTACAAGCGCTTTTCCGGCTGAATACGGCAATGCTCTATCGGCAGTTTTCGATTTACATTTGCGTAATGGAAATAACGAAAAACACGAATACTTTGCACAGGTTGGTGTTAATGGTTTCGAAATTGGTGCTGAAGGTCCCTTTACAAAATTTAAAAAATCATCATATCTTTTTAGTTACCGTTACTCAACTTTGGCGGTCTTAAATAAATTGGGAATTTCAATAATTGATGCCGTTCCTGTTTTTCAAGATGTCAGTTTTAAATTTAATTTTCCATTAAAAGAAGGCAGACTTTCAATTTTTGGTGTGGCTGGTACAAGTAAAGCTGTATTTGAGCCTGTTTTGGATTCTTTAAAATGGGAAGGTAACAACGATTATATTAGTGAAAAAACAGGTTCAAAAATGGGAGTAATAGCAATTTCATATTTCAGACCAATAAATAATTACACATATTTTCGCATTATTTTATCCTTATCTGCCGACAACCCTTTTTACGCACAAGATTCGGCTGGAGCGGGATATTTGAGTTATCGTATTGCCGATGTAAATTATTTATCGGAACGAGATGCGGTTCACACTTTGTTAAACAGCCGAATAAATAGTCGCTTAAAAATAAAAGGCGGTATAATATTTAATCGTCTTTTAATAAACAATAATATAGCATACTATCACTGGAAGCCTCAATACAAAGTATTTACACTTTCTTCAATTAAAGGTAGTACCTTGTTAGAACAAGCGTATATTCAAGCAAAATATGCTTTATCCGCGAAATTCTCAATTAATAGTGGTATTAATACAATGTGCTTATTTTTAAATAAAACTTTTAGTTTTCAGCCTCGTGTTGGAGTAAAGTATGAAGTAAATTCTTTAAACTCCTTCAGTTTTGGTTTTGGTTATCACTCGCAAATTCAGCCATTACCCGTGTATTTTGTGCAGAAAACCGATAGTCTTGGTAAAATTTCATATCCAAATAAAAATTTAAAATTCATAAACTCAATGCACTTTGTTTTTGGGTATGATAGGCAATTAAATGAATTTTTGCGAGTTAAGTCAGAAATTTATTATCAGCAAATTACAGATGCCGCTCTTGGAAACCAAAATCCTGTTTACAGTCTGTTAAATTTCGGTGGTGGCGATGATATTGTTACAGGCGAAACTTTTAACAATAACGGAAAAGGAAATAATTACGGAATTGAACTTACTGTTGAAAGATTTTTTAACAAGGGGTGGTATTTTCTTTCAACAGGTTCATTGTTTAATTCTAAATATCTTGATGGGAATAACAAATGGCGAAATACAAGATATAATACAAATTATGTGTTTAATCTTTTGGGTGGAAAGGAGTTTAAAACAGGTTTGAATAATTCTCTTGGCATAAGTGCAACGGTTGTAAATATTGGCGGACAACGTTATATACCAATTGATTTATCTGCTTCTGAATTATCAGGGAACGAAATCAGAATTGATTCTTTGGCTTACCAAAAGCAGTTTGAAGCATATTTCAGAGTTGATTTAAGACTGAGGTACCGCCTTAACCACAAACACTTTTCGCAGGAAATAGCTTTTGAACTTGGAAATATTTTTAATCGAAAAAACATAAATACAATGTATTACGATAAATATTCTGAAGAAATAAAATATTCATACCAATTGCCAAGAATTCCTTTATTATTTTACAGGGTGGAGTTTTAGGGAAAATGAAACTGTTTTACTGCAATAGGTGATAAATTGCGTTTTTTATAGTCATTCAATAGTCATACAATGGTCATACAATCAGTGGTCATACAATAGTCATACAATTGAATGACAGCAAAGTTCACCCTGTTAGATAGTTTGTAAAATGAAAGCATTAATTTAAAAAGTGATTATCTAATAGGGTAAATGACAATTAATGACCTTATTAAGTATAATAAATCAATTATAGTTTTACCCCGTTAGATATCTTAGAAATAAACAAACTGAAAAAATAGTAATTATACTTTGAATGGTGTTCACCACGTTGGATAATCTGTTGAATAACGATAGATGAACTTATAAAATATATCCTACGTGGTAAATTCTTACATTTGGAATTCGGGTATAAGGAAATAAGGTATAATACGCACCACACCTTATGCCTTTATACCATAAACCTCTATACCTTTATTGTAATCATAAAATGCGACAATTTATCCCGTTTAAAGTATATCTGACGGGACAAATTGTTACAATTATTGTTTTATTGTTAAGAACTTAAAAACTTCCAGAAGAAATCAACCAACTCATACAGTTCACAAATCAAAAGTTAACAATAAAACTATAACATTTTCAAAAAAAAACTATCTGCGGCTTATAAAGAGTAATAAAAAACGGTAAAGGTTTTTCAGGCATTAGCATACTTACACCATTCCCTTATTCCACATTCCCAGCAAAGTGGTTTGCGTGCTTTGCAAACATATCTGCCATGCAAAATAAGCCAGTGGTGTGCATCGGGCAAAACAGACGCAGGGAAGTATTTTATTAATTGTTTTTCGGTTTCAAGAGGATTTTTTGCTTTTGTGCTTAACCCAATGCGGGCAGCTACACGAAAAACGTGAGTATCAACAGCTAATACCGGTTTATTGTAAATTACAGAAGCAACAACGTTTGCAGTTTTTCGTCCTACGCCTGGAAGTTTCTGCAATTCATCAACATCACCCGGCAAAAGCCCTTTATAATTTTCATGAAGCATTTTTGCCATACCGTGCAGGTTATGTGCTTTATTATTCGGGTACGAGCAACTTTTAATCAACTCAAAAATATCTTTTTCAGTAGCATTTGCCATACTTTGCGGGTTAGGAAAACGCTTAAAAAGTGATGAAGTAATCATATTTACACGCTTATCGGTACATTGAGCCGATAAAATTACAGCTACCAAAAGATGAAAAGGATTTGAGTAGTATAATTCTGTTTTGGGCTTGGGCATTGATTTAGAAAAATATTCAATTACTTTTTCAAAAAGTTCTTTCTTATTCATGTGCTTATAATTTGTTATTATCTCATTTTATACTGCCAAGGGGATAAATTCTTACATCTGGGATTCAGGTATAAGGGAATAAGGTATAATACGCACCACCTTATACTTTATACCATATACCTCTATACCTTTATTGTAATCATAAAATGCGACAATTTATCCCGTTTATAGTATAATTATTTATATTTTTTAACACTACTGGTTAACCGACAAAATAAACGGAATGTTTTATATGTCATTATTTATGAAACCTTTACGAGGTTTTTTTGTAACTTCTCAATATCCAAAGTTAAAGAGATTTGTATTTGTATTGAATAACATATAACAAAAAATAATAAATGAAAGAAAATGCCAACCCCGTGTGGAAGGAAGCATTTCAACTATTTCAATTATTAAAAGTGCGTTACTTCTCAGCTGCATGTATAATTCAGCATAAGATAAGAAATT
>PCSS01000059.1 GCA_002771395.1 Bacteroidetes bacterium CG23_combo_of_CG06-09_8_20_14_all_32_9
ATGAACAATTAGCAATGAACAATTAGCAATGAACAATTAGCAATAAACAATGAACATTGAACAAGGAACAATAAACATATAAACCGCCCAAAATATAGCTTATGAAAAAGAAACTATACATTATTTTACATGTCCTCATTTTGTTTTTTATCATTTTATCGGCACAATCGCAAAATATGATTGGATTAACTAAAACTGAAGTACAAAAACAAATGCTAGTCAATTTCCCGAAATTTGCAGCAAACTTCTTTGGGATAAGCACAAATATAAATACTTTAAAATATATTGATTCCAAAACCGATCGCACTCTGATTTTTTATTTCACTAAAGAAAATAAATGTCAATATTCTAAAATGATTGAGGACATGGATTTGATTGATGCCAGAATTAAAGAATTTAATATCAAATATAAACCCAATGGCACTTTACAGTGGACTGAATCAAAAAACGGAAAGAATTACAAAATAAAAATTGAAAAAGAAGAATATATTTTCAATGTAATAATTTCAGAATAAAGTATTAAGAAAAGTGGAAGCTGCTGATTTATTAAAAAAAGTGAGGAAGATTGAGATTAAGACAAAAATGTTGTCTAATCAGGTATTTGCCGGTGAATACCACAGTGCATTTAAAGGTAGAGGCATGGCATTTAGCGAAGTACGCGAATATCAATTTGGCGACGATATAAAAAATATAGATTGGAATGTAACTGCAAGATTTAACCATCCTTACATTAAAATTTACGAAGAAGAAAGAGAATTAACTGTTATGCTTCTTGTTGATGTTAGCGGTTCAAAGGATTTTGGTACTCAAGGTCAACTTAAAAAAGACCTGATGACTGAACTTTGTGCAGTACTTTCATTCTCTGCAATTTACAATAACGATAAAATCGGTATAATCTTTTTTTCCAACCACGTAGAGAAATTTATTCCACCACAAAAAGGAAAAAAACACATACTCAGAATTATAAGTGAATTACTCAATTTTCAGGCAAAAAATAATGGAACAAATATCGGCGAAGCATTACGTTTTTTTACAAATGTTACCAAAAAACGCAGCACAGCTTTTATAATTTCCGATTTTATTGACAACGACTTTGAAGAAGCAATAAAAATTTCGAGCCGTAAACATGACCTCATCGCCCTGCATATATTTGACCAACGCGAAACAAATATGCCAATAATAGGGCTTGCGTGTTTTAAAGATGCCGAAACCGGTAAAATTCGCTGGATTGATACATCTGATAAAACAATTCACAATAATTACAATAACTGGTGGATTCAACAAAATAAACAACTAAATGAAATATTTTTACGATATGGGATTGATTCACTTAAACTTAGAACTGACGTGGACTATGTTAAACCCTTGATGAATTTTTTTAAAAGAAGGATTAATAAAAGAATTTAAGATTTATGATTTAAAACCTGAATATTTTAATTATTTAATAATAATCTATTTTAATTGATGAAATTTTTTATTACCATACTATTTGTTATTTGTAATTGCGGATTTGTTTTTTCGCAGATGATAACGATAGAAGCAAAACTTGATTCAAATAAATTTCTAATTGGCGACCAGGTTAAACTTCATTTATTAGTAACTAAACCAAAAAGTGCAAATCTCAATTTTCCAATCCTGCCCGATAGTTTAGCCGATGGAATTGAAATTGTTGAAAGATTTAAACCCGATACCCTCAGTAAAAACGAAGATATTTTAACACTCCGGCAAACATTTTTAATTACCTCATTTGATAGTGGAAAACATACTGTTCCGTCAATTCCTTTTGAATTTTTACGTGATTCCACTATTGATACACTTTTTACCGATTCCGTTTTTTTTACTGTAAATACAATCCCTGTTGATACAGCAAAAAAAACTATTTACGATATAAAAAAACCAATTAACGAGCCTTTTACCATAATGGAAATTATAGGATACATTATTTGGGGAATAGTTGCACTTTTTGTTATTATAGCAGGAATATATGTTTATCGTAAATTCAGGAAAAAAGAACCGCTGATTAAAATCCCTCATAAACCTGCCGACCCGCCTCATGTTATCGCTTTACGCGAACTTAACGCATTAAAAGAGAAAAAACTTTGGCAAAATAATCATATAAAAAAATATCATACTCAACTAACCGATATCATACGAAAATATATTGAAGCGCGTTTTGTAATTCAGGCGATGGAAATGACAAGTAACGAAATAATACAGGCATTTTTGCAGGAAAAATATATTTCTGAACAGTGCCTTTTGGGATTACGCCAAATACTTACCCTTGCCGATTTTGTAAAATTTGCAAAAATACAACCCTTACCCGATGAGAACGATTTAAGTATGCGTAACGCATACCAATTTGTTAACGACACAATACCTGTCGAAAAATCTGAAGAAATAACTGTAAAAGAAACTGCTTCAACAGAAGCGAAAGGAGGTGCAAATGCCTGATTATTTATTTGCTTATCCCCGATTTCTCTTACTTCTTGTTTTAATTATTCCTATGATTGTTTGGTATATTTTAAAGCAAAAAAAAACTGTACCCACCATTCAATTATCAACATTGCAAGGCTTTGGAAAAGCAAAAACATCGTTTAAAAATATTCTTAAACATATCATTTTTGCTTTCCGAATTATATGTTTCTCATTTTTAGTACTCGCACTTGCACGTCCTCAATCTACTAACAACTGGCAAAATGTTTCTACAGAAGGAATTGATATTATTATATCTTTGGACATCTCGGGAAGTATGCTTGCTCAGGATTTTCATCCCGACCGTTTAGAAGCAGGAAAAACCATTGCCGCAGAATTTATCAATAATCGCCCAAATGACAGAATGGGATTAGTAGTTTTCAGCGGAAAAAGTTTTACACAATGTCCGCTTACAACTGACCACGCTGTGCTTATCAATCTTTTTAAAGGCATAAAATTCGGTTTAATCGAAGACGGAACTGCTATAGGCGAAGGAATTGCCACTGCAATAAACAGAATAAAGGACAGTAATGCAAAAAGTAAAATAATAATTTTACTAACCGATGGTGTAAATAACTCCGGCTCAATTGCTCCAATTACAGCAGCCGAGATTGCAAAGACTTATGGAATTAGAATATATACTATTGGAGTAGGAAGTCTGGGACAAGCCCCCTATCCTGTTCCCACAGCTTTTGGAACACAGATGCAGATGATAAAAGTGGAAATTGACGAGCCGGCATTAAAACAAATTGCCCAAATGACTGATGGAAAATATTTTCGTGCTACCAATAATGAAAAACTTCGCGAAATTTATAAGGAAATTGATAAACTGGAGAAAACTAAAATTGCGGTTAAAGAATATAGAAAATATAAAGAAGAATTTCTTCCTTTTGTGTTGCTCGCCGCTTTATCTTTGTTCCTTGAACTTTTTTTAAAATTTACTATATTGAAAAAAATCCCATAATTATGTTTAAGTTCGGACACCCTGAATTTTTATATTGTTTGCTTGCAGTAGTACTGTTTGCAGGGTTATTTGTACTAAATGGATTTTTAAGAAAAAAAAACCTTCGTAAGTTCGGGCAAAAATCTCTTGTTTCATTGCTAATGCCCGATGTAGCCCGTTGGCGCAGAAATTTGAAGTTTATTTTATTAATGTTTGCATATATTTCGCTAATTATTGCATTAAGCGACCCCGAAGTTGGCAGTAAACTCGATAAAGTTAAACGTAAAGGTATTGAACTTGTAATTGCTCTTGATGTTTCAAACAGTATGATGGCAGAAGACGTTTACCCGAATCGCCTTGAAGCCGCAAAAATGGCTGTTGAAAAATTAGTTGACAAGTTAAGCAATGATAAAATCGGGTTGATAATTTTTGCAGGCGATGCTTTTGTTCAGCTTCCAATAACAGCAGATTACGTTTCAGCAAAGATGTTTCTCGAAAGTATTTCAACCACAAGTATCTCCTTACAAGGTACCGACATAAGCAAAGCTATAGAAACCGGAATACGTTCATTTAGCAGCGAAAGCGAAAAAAATAAAGTACTTGTAATAATCTCCGACGGTGAAAATCACGAAGAGGGTGTAAATGAAATGGCTGCTGAAGCAGCAAAAAAAGGAATTATCATTCATACTATTGGAATGGGACAACCTCAAGGTGCACCAATTCCAGTTTATGGAAAGTTTGGAAAAAAAGATTTCAAAACAGATAAACAGGGAACTATAATCATTACAAAAACAAATGATGCACTTTTACAACAAATTGCATCGGCAGGCGGCGGGGTTTATGTACGTGCAACTAATTTACTTACAGTTTTAAATGAGATTTTTAACAGGATAAGTAAAATAAACCAAAAGGAAATTGAATCACAGATGTTTTCCGATTACGAACATCAATATCAGTATTTTATAGCACTATCAATTTTGCTTTTGCTCGTTGAGTTTATGCTGATTGAAAGGAAAAACAGACATTTCAGAAATTTTAATTTATTCAAGAAAAGGGTATTATGAAACATCCATGACTATTTAAAGACACACAAGGAGATGATTATATTTAAGGTTGAGGTTTAGGGATAAGGTTGAAAAAAGATTGAGAAAACAAGATTGAAAAGAAAAATTGTTAAATTGTTCCATTGCTTCTACTGCATAACAATGAAACAATAAACCAGAAATAAATAGAAATAGATGGGAATAAATTGTAAAAACAATGAACAATTGAATTACCATGTATGACTATTGAATGACAATTGAATGACTATGTATGACAATGAACTCAGAACATTTTTAAATAATAAACTAATAAATACAAACACATGAAAGCTTTGCTTATCATATTAACTTTACTTTTGCTTTTTGCCGTTAATTCTACAGCACAAACAGATAAAAAGCAAATTCGCGAAGGAAATAAACTATATAAAAACAAGAAATTTCGTGAGTCTGAAGTTTCCTATCAAAAAGCTTTAAAAAAAGACCCGAAATCATTTAAAGCCAACTTCAATCTTGGCGATGCGCTTTATAAACAAGAAAAATATGAAGAAGCAGTAAAACAATTTACAGAAGTTGAAGGAAAATCGGGTAATAAAACAAATTCGGCAAAAGTTTATCACAATTTAGGAAACTCATATTTACTTAAAAATAAAATAGATGAAAGTATAAGTGCTTATAAAAACGCTTTGCGTAACAATCCTCGTGATATGGCTACAAAATACAATTTAGCTTATGCACAGGCATTAAAAAAGAAGCAGGAACAACAAAAAAAACAACAGAACCAAAATCAAAATCAACAACAAAAACAACAAAAACAGGAACAGAAAAAAGACAATAAACAGCAACAACCTAAAGATCAACAAATGTCAAAAGAAGATGCCGATAGAATGTTAAAAGCCTTGCAGGATGACGAAAAAAATACACAGGATAAAGTAAAAAAAATACAAGCACAACGTAGTAATCAAAACATCGAAAAAGATTGGTAAAAATGAAAATAACATTAATTTCAATATTTTTTTTCTTTACCGCAATACTTGCTGTTGCACAGAACATACAGTTTACAGCATCATCAAAAAATATGGTCGCTGCCGGTGAACAATTTCGTGTAATATTTTCGCTGAATGCAAAAACTACATCTTTTAAAGCTCCTGCCATGAATGATTTTGAAGTTCTTATGGGTCCAAGTACTTCAAGTAGCAGCAATGTTCAAATTATAAACGGTCAAATTTCTCAATCAGTAAGTTATTCATATACATATATTTTGCAGGCAACCAAAGAAGGAAAATTTACAATTAACCCGGCCGAGGCAGTAGTAAATGGCAAAACTTATAAATCTAATTCACTTACAATTGAAGTAGTTAAAGGCAACAATACTACAAATCAGCAAAACAATCAAACGCAAAATCAGAACCAAACAAACAACACTGGGTCAATTTCTAATGATGATATTTTTGTAAGGGTAACTCTTAACAAATCCAATGTTTACCAGGGAGAGCAAATTGTCGCCACCATTGCAATATACACCAGAATGAATTTAGTTGGTTTTGAAGACATGAAATTCCCATCGTATAAAGGCTTTTGGAGCGATGACATTGAAAACCCTACTCAGATTAATTTAAAACAGGAAAAATATAACGGAATAGTTTACAATGTTGGTGTTCTGAAAAAAACATTACTTACACCTCAACATGCAGGCAACATAACAATTGACCCTTATGAACTTACCTGTATTGTTCAACAAAAGGTAAACAGAAATCGCCAAAGTTTTTTTGACAATTTTTTTAGTGGAAGCTATCAAAATGTGCGGAAAAAATTAGTTAGTCCTGCAATAACAGTTCATGTTAAAGGACTACCGGCAAACACACCGGCAAATTTCAGCGGCGCTGTCGGAAATTTTAAACTTGAAGCAAAACTTGACAAGAATAATCCGAAAACAAACGAAGCGATTTCTTACACTGTAAAACTTTCAGGAACAGGAAATTTAAAATTAGCCGACCTTCCAAAAATTAATTTTCCATCTGATTTTGAACAATACGACCCTAAAACAACAAATAACATAAATGCTTCTGCAAATGGAACTACCGGTTTAAAAATTACTAATTACCTGTTAATCCCAAGACATCCCGGCGAATATAAAATTCCTCCTGTTTCATTCAGTTATTTCGATTTGGCAAGTCAAACTTTTAAATCTCTTTCTACACCGGAATTTTCGATAAATGTAAATATAGATACCGCAAATACTTCAACGGCAATAGTTTCGGAATTTACAAAAGAAGACGTAAAATTTTTAGGTTCAGATATTCACTATATTAAAACCCCCATTTATACACTTCATAAAAAGGGGAAATATTTAATTTCCGACCCGATATTTTATCTCGCTTATCCGCTTTCGCTTGGATTATTTTTATTTCTTGTAATTTGGCGAAGAAAACAAATTAAACAACGTGCCGATATTGCTTCAATGAAAAACCGAAAAGCAAATCGGGTTGCTAAAAAAAGATTACAACTTTCTAATCGATACTTTAAAGAAAATAAAAAAGAATTATTTTACGAAGAAATGACCCGCGCAGTATGGGGATACCTTAGCGATAAGCTTATAATACCAGTTGCCGAACTTTCTAAAGAAAAAGCCAATGAAGAACTTTTAAAGAAAAATGTTTCTGATGAGTTTGTTACGCAATTATCTGAAATTATTGATACTTGTGAGTTTGCAAGATATTCACCCGTTTCTGATAACTCTCAGATGAACGAGGTTTACAATAATACCACCGAATTAATTGGTAAACTTGAACAAAATCTTAAATAAAATGAAACCAAACTTCAAAAGTTTACAAACAATGAAGCAATGACTAAAATATAAACAGATGAAAAAAATAACAATATTGAGTCCGCTCCAAAAAGTTAAATACAGCCACAGATTTACAGATCTCATTATTTTTTTATCTGTGATAATTAGTGCAATCTGTGGCAACTTTTTTTTAGTTATTTCTGATAAACGCATTTTCAAAGTAGGTTTAATAATTATATTATCTGTTTTTATTTCGTATGTAAGTTTTGCAGTTACAACAAATGCTGCTTTAGATTCAGCAAATGCCGCTTACAAAAGAGGGGATTTCGAAAAAGCGGCTAAAGTTTACGAAACAGTGCTTTCGGCAGGCTTGGAATCGGCTTCACTTTATTATAACATCGGAAACGCTTATTTCAGATTACGAAATATTCCCAAATCAATTCTTTATTACGAACGTGCCAAACTTAAAGCCCCCGATGACGAAGATATTAATTTTAATTTGAATCTTGCTTCCGGTTATATTGTTGACAAAATAAATTCTATCCCCGAATTTTTCGTTTATACATGGATAAAATCTATTACAAATATTTTTTCTGTAAACCAATGGTCGTATGTAAGTCTATTGTTATTTATACTTTCATTAATACTTATATTAGCATTTCTTTTCTCGGGAAAGGTTATATTACGTAAATTGTTTTTTTGGCTTGGAGTATTAATCCTGATATTGTCAATAATATCTACTGTTATTGCAATTAAAAGTAGCTCAGCAATTGTAAATAATAAATCAGCAATTGTAATGCAGGCTGTTACAACCGCAAAAAGTTCACCCGATGATAACAGCACCGACCTGTTTATTATTCACGAAGGCACTAAAGTTACCATAAACGAAGAACTTGATGACTGGTGTGAAATCAAACTCAGCGATGGAAATGTGGGTTGGATAAAAACAAAAGATATACAGAAAATTTAACAATCAACCTTACTATTCACCGCACATACGCAAAGATAAAATTACGGGAAGAATTATAGGGTTTTAACGGTACTTGCATAGGCAACGTGTCACACCTTATTTTATCAGTGCATATGCAAAGTATTAGCTTTGTTATACCAAACCGCTAACAAGATAGTGGAGGTTTTGGGCAGGAGCAGATTTCTCCTCAATCCTTCGTCGAAATGACAAAAAGGGTGGTGAGTTTAGGTTACGAATACAATGCACACCACCCACCACTGTCATTCCGAATACATTCACTTCGTTCAGTATAAACTCCGTGAGGAATCTGCTCAACACTCATAACACAGGTTGATTTATTTTTATTGTTTTGGGTGAATAGAAGAACTCGCTAAAAACAGCATCTTGTTAGCGATTTGGTATTAATCCCTGTGGCATGGCCGCTTATGCGATGTTATGTGTTTGTGCCTAATTTATATCGTTTGTGAAGTCCTTAAATGTAATTATTTCTGTATTTTCTATCTTATTAATTGTCAGTAAATCTTTATCCCCTGTAATCAAGTAATCGGCATTTCCTTGAACATCTAAATCTAATAGAAAATTATCTTTGTAGTCTCTACAAATTTTAAATTGTGGTGTTACATGAATCATTAATCCGTAGGTGTCAAATAATTTTATAAGTCTTTCAATGTCTTGCTTTGTAAAATATTTCTTAAGCTTCGTTCTACTTGCTACTTCAATAAATTCATTTATCAATTCTTGGCTGAATAAAAGAATAAGTCTTTCTTTGTCAAGCAAACTATCTATATGAACAAAGTTTTTAGTAATCAGAAAACTAATCCATAAATTTGTATCAAGAATAATTCTGATTTTTTTATTTCTCATAACGAAATTTTCTAACAGCTTCAACTTCTTTTGTAATGTCCTCTAATGCCGGCTCATTTATATAATTTTTGCGAAGTTTTTTCAATAAATTTTTCAATTCTTTTTTTGAATCCGAATCACTCTTTATTGAAATCAAATTTAAATTTGCTAAATCCATTAAGATTCTTTTTACTTTCGGATTATGTATTTCAATTCTAATTGCGTCCATAA
>PCSS01000189.1:0-1747 GCA_002771395.1 Bacteroidetes bacterium CG23_combo_of_CG06-09_8_20_14_all_32_9
GATTATTTAAACTGCTTAAGATTTTTCATTTTAACGTCAATTCAAAAATAAAGATTTTTTGGAAATTTAATACCAGCACCTCAAAAACCAAAAGAAACTAAGTTTATATATAAACACCCTATTTTCTGTTTGAAATACTTATACCAATTAGTTTTCCAAAGGACGTCATTGCGGGCTTGACCCGCAATCTCATATTACTTCAATTTTAAAGGAGATTCCTGCTTTCGCAGGAATGACGTGAATGTATATTTTAGAACGCTAATTGGTATTACACAAAGAATATGGAGTTGAACAATGTGAAAAAGATGATAGGGCTGCAATATTAAAAAAAATGGCAGCATAAAGTAAAATGACATGGGAAGAAATTCAACAAGCTCCAAGACATAGAACAAGTTCTTATAATTAATCAATTAAATAAAAAAAGGCATCAACCAATTAACCGATAATTCCGTAAATTATTGTAAAGCTATTGCTAAAAATTTTTATTCCTGGTGTTTTATTCTCAAAATATTTCCGGCAGCATCAACTTCCACTATTAATACAGGATAACCTTTTTCTTTATTGAAATAATTATAAGCGCGGATTGTATCAATTTGATTAAAATATGGTGCACCTGCTACCAGAACCTGAGTATGTATAATTTGTACATTATGTTCACGAACACATTTAAAAGAACCGATAGGTGTATTTATCAAACCGTTGGCATCTATTTCGCTTTCGGTATTAATATCTACATGAAAAGAAACCGGAACAGGAAATCCGGAATATATAATAGAGGTATCTTTTTGAAGAATTCCGTCATCCTGAAAATTTACTCCATATTCTGAAGGAAATTTTAAATAAGTGGAATGGTTACTCATGGGAGCTGAAATAAGCATTCCGGTTGTTGTTCCATACATTCCAATTACTTCTGCAATATCAGTGGCAACTGTTCCAAACATATCAAATTGGTCACTGTGGTTGCGAATAACAACGTTTGAACCCGGGAAATTAGCACTTCCGGGGTGACTTGAAGGATCCATAAAATCAATAGTATCAATATTATCAATTCCAAGATTTGTAAAATTCCATATTCCCCCTTTAACGGCAACTCCAAGCGAATATCCTCCTAAATTTGTTGAATCAATATTCATATAAAATGTTTCACCTGCAAGAGGAAAATCTTCTTTAATGATAGAATATGTTTCATAATTAGCGGTAATAATCCAATTTTGAACAGAGGTTCCATTCTCTGCTGTAATTGTATAAGTTATTGAAGTAACAAAATTATTCAGCGTTACTCCGCTGGTCTGTTCAATTGCATTAATTTTCACAACCGCACTGGGAGAAAAGGTAAATGAAGCAGCAACAAGGGTATCTAATTTTACGCCAAATGGCATTGTAATAACTACAGTATGAGCACCAGGATTCACCACAGATGACAATTGCCCTGGTATTGAAAATGTAAGGAAAGCATTATCACTACTGGGTACAGGTTCGATTTTTTCCTTTTTACAGGAAAAAATAATTACTGCTGCTAAAGCAAAGAGTAATAAAGTTTTTTTCATGATAATTTGATTTAGATTTGATATGTAAATGTAAAAAATATTTTGGAATACAAAAAATACTTATGAGGGCTTCTAAAAATTAGATTTTTCGAGGCGGACAAGATTTTAAAACCGGAGTTTACTGTTGTAAATGAGAACTTAGCGAAGCGATCTCATTCACCCCGTTAGATATTAGTTAATTAAAAGAGAGAGCATTCTTT
>PCSS01000189.1:1779-11052 GCA_002771395.1 Bacteroidetes bacterium CG23_combo_of_CG06-09_8_20_14_all_32_9
AGAAGTCCCGTTATTCTAAAAGATAGCCAATGCTCATTACAACATCATTTTTATCGGTTTCAATTTCAATAACATTCCATTTTTTCGATTTTGACCAGTAATTATATTTGTAAATTGTATCTTTTGTTGAATATATACTAAAACCGGAAACAATAACGTCCATGTCTTGGTATTCAATACGTTTATCTCTTATACATTGGTAAGTACCGGTAGGGGTTTTAACAGTTCCACCGGCATCAATTGTACTATTAACTTTATATTTAATGTTTATTACAGCATCAATAGGAAATCCAATTACAATTTGTGTATCAACAGATGCGGAACCACTATCAACATAATTAGCTCCTAACAGCATAGGGAATTTGAACATTGTCCATGGATTTCCTAAAGTATCTTTAACGGTAATTCCATACATATTTAATGAAATACCAATAAGGTTAATTTGCTGGGTAGATTTATTTAAAAACATATATGTTCCTGAACTTTGCGACATTAAAAGATTTGAAGTTGGAAAAGTAGCATAGTCAGGATTTGTTGCTGGATTTAGTAAATAAGTAGTATCAATAGTTGTTGAAAGTGGAATAGAATCATAATCCCATGTTTGTCCGCCGGCAGCCGAACCTAAAAGATATGCAGTATCTCCTGCATTAACAGTATGAACTGCAATTTTGAATGTGTCGCCTGCATCACCAATATCTGTTGAAAGGTAACTGTAAACCTGTGATACTGGAGTGTTGTCCCTGTGTACACGTGGGAATGTGTAGTAGTTATAATCTTTTTTACAGGAAAAAATAATTACTGCCACCAAAGCAAAGAGTAACAAAGTCTTTTTCATGGTAATTTAATTTTAGTTTAATAAGCAAATGTAAAAAAAAATTTTTGAATACAAAACAACTTCTTATATTGTCATAAAATTTTTGATATGTTAATCATAGGTATAGCGGGGGGGACAGGTTCGGGAAAAACCACTGTTGTAAAAAAAATTATTGAACGCTGCCCCAAAGATGAGGTTGTGGTTTTACCACAAGATTCTTATTATCGCGATAATAGCAATATTCCAATTGAAGAACGGCTTAAAATTAATTTTGACCATCCCAATGCCGTTGAATTTGATTTATTAATTGAACATCTTAAACATCTGAAAAAGGGTGAAACGGTTAATATACCCATTTATTCTTATTTAACCTGCACGCGGTCAACCGAAACTATTCCTGTTCAATCAAAAAAAGTAGTTATTGTTGAAGGAATTTTAATTTTTACAAATCCTGAATTACGAAATATTTTTGACATAAAAGTATTTGTTGATGCCGATGCTGATGATAGGCTTATACGAGTGATTAAACGCGATATAATTGAGCGCGGACGCTCAATTGATAAGGTTTTGGAAAGATATATTAAAACCGTGAAACCATCTCATATTCAATTTATTGAACCCACAAAAACATTTGCCGACCTTATTGTACCTCAGGGTGGCGATAATTTAGTTGCTATTGATATTTTAACACATTATATAGAAAAAAAATTAATTAAAATTTCAAATTATGCTTGAAGCGATAAAAAACACAAACATCTTGTTTCTTGATATAGAAACGGTGCCGCAATTTCCTGTATATTCCGAAGTTCCTGAAAAATTACAAAAACTTTGGGACGAGAAATCAAAAAATTTTCGCGAAGAAAAAACTTCGGAAGATGTTTACGAACGTGCCGGAATTTATGCAGAATTTGGGAAAATAATATGCATTTCGGTTGGTGCAATTTCGGAGAAACCCAACCGTAAAATTCGCCTAAAATCATTTTTTGGCGATAATGAAAAACAACTTCTTGAAAGTTTTTTTCAGTTATTAAATTCTAAATTTAATCGTTACGAACACTTTTTATGCGCCCACAATGGGAAAGAGTTCGATTATCCGTACATTGCCCGTCGCGGATTGATAAATGGACTTAAATTACCTAAAATTCTTGATAATTCCGGGAAAAAACCATGGGAAATAAAACATTTAGATACATTGGAACTATGGAAATTTGGCGACTACAAACATTATACATCATTAAACTTACTTACAGCAATTTTTGATATTCCATCGCCAAAAGACGATATTTCGGGAGCCGATGTAGCAAAGGTTTATTATATTGAAAAAGATTTGCCCCGAATTGTAAAATATTGTGAAAAAGACGTTCTTGCACTTGCTCAGCTTTTGTTGCGATACAAAAGTGAAATGTTAATTCCCGAAGAAAACGTTGAACATGTTTAATTAGTGTTTGTCTGTAATATCAATCTTTTTCATTTTAAGGAATGTTGTCATTCATTGTCATTCAGTTGTCATTCAGTTGTCATTCGGTTGTCATTCGGTTGTCATTCGGTTGTCAATGGTAGCGAGTTCTGATATTACGGACAAACTCTAATTAGGGTCCTCAGTCCGCAAACTGTTGACTGCCAACTGCTGCTGCCAACTTTTTGGAATTTCTACTTTTTATTACAAATTCTTAGCATATATTGTTCTGCCTGAAGATAATTGAGTGTGCGGGCTTTTTCCCAATCGTGGCAGGCACCAATTTTATTTTTTAACCCATAATATGTTAATCCACGATAATAAAAGTACTCGCCTTTGCCGGGGTTAAGGTCAATTGCCATGCAGAGGTCGGAAAAAGCTAGATCGTAATTGAGTTGTTCAACATAGCAACGTCCGCGTTCAAAGTAGCTATCGGATAAAGAGCCGTCATTAAGTTTTATAGCTTCATTTAAAATACTAATAGATTGTTTGAAATCGCCTTTAAGATATGCAGCATGTCCGGCAAAATAAAGGGAATTACCATCTAAATTATCGTAGTTATGATAATATAACAAATCGGCAATTGCACCATTGTAATCTGCCGTTTCAATTTTTGTAATTCCACGTTCTTTAACACATTTAATATTCCAAGGCTGAATAGTAAAAGCAGTGGAATAATCGTTAATAGCTTTCTTATTTTTTCTGTCTTTTCTAAGCAAATCGGCGCGAAAAAGCAAAATATCAACTCTTTTAGGGTTGCACATTAAAGCCTTATCTAAACTTAACATTACTTCTTTATGATTGTTACCATAAATATATGCTTTTGCTTTCCAGAACCAGAGTTCTTCTTTTTTGGGAAATTGTTTTAACGCATTATCAATTATATCATAAGCTTCGGAATTTAATCCTTTTAATGATAAATAATAAAGGTCGGCTAAATAATATTCGTAATCGGAATACCAGTTTTTTTTCCATATTTCGTCCCAAAAAGGAGTGGTTTTAAATTTTGAAAAAACAGTATCAGTTTTGATGGCGTTTATAGGAATTTTATTATTACCTGCTAAATATTTTCTAAGCCAGGTATCTGTTTCCGACCAGTTTTGCAAATCAGTATAACAACTTGCAATTTTATATTTTATTTCATTCTCCCCTTTTTCTGATGCTGAAATAAAATCATTTAATGCACTTTTAATATCTTTATTTTTTAAAAAGAGTTCGGCTCTCTGGTATAAATAAATGGGATTGGGTTTATCTGCAATTGCCTTTGAGACAAAAAAAATGGCTGTATCAATTTTATTGTAATCTTCTGCTACTTTTGATTTTATGAACCACTCTAAATCAGTTTGAGCAATCGAAATAAAATAGTTTATAATTAATAAAAATAGTGTAAACCACTTTATACTTTGAGTGGGCATATTTTGAGTTTTTTTATTTATGCTTGATAATAGAATAATGGTTTTATTGTTGGATGGTTATATGGTTAATTTTGCATTTGTTAGATTTATCTGGTGGTTTATTTCTTTAGGCAGCTTTTGTAATTCGCCAAAAATGTGTTTGTACTCTTCCTCTTTCATCAACTTCCTTACTTTTGATTTTTCATTCCAGTCAAATGATTCTTTAACAGAACCACTGCTGTAATGATAGAACTTGATTTTATCTTTTTTGTGATATCTGCCAAATCCTTCAGCAATATTGGCTGAAATTGAATCAATTGCTTCAACAAATTGACCGCCCACATGACTTTTGGCAAACCAATCCCATTTTATTATCACGTTACATACATAATTACTCAAATTAAAAGCAGTTTTGTATGCAGGAACATCGTTTAATTTTAAATATTTCTTTTCAATCATCATTAGTTTTTAATATATCAGCAATAAAACCATCTAACCACATAGCCATTTAACCATATATCCATATTAAGATTTAAAGATTAATAAAAGCGCAATGTATGACTTTTAACAGTATATCATTCGTTACCGGATTTTTTTATCACCAAAATCTGAATAAAACCTGTAAGATTTCTTGGCTCAATGCCTGTAAGCCGACGTTCGTAAACATCGCATATATAGTAATATACACCTGGTGAAACAAGTTTTTTAGAATCTATATCACGACCATCCCATTTTATATCAGGATTATCTGTCTGAAAAACAAGTTTCCCCCAACGGTTAAATATTTTCATATCAACCTTTTCTACAAAACGGTATGGTCCCGGAATATATAAATCGTTTTGACTGTTATCATCAGGAGTAAAAATATTTGGCAGTTCATAATACGTACATTCATCAACGCATATACGTGTTATTAAGCCGCTTTCGTTTAAAAATGAATCAATTGCAGTTACAATATAACATCCTGCTAATGAGTATGTCGGAAAATGCTTATAAGTTGTATCGTTTGCATTGTTTTTTGTACCAATTAAAACCATATCACCGTTCAAGGTAGAGGAATAATAAATATTGTATCCTGTTACATCGTTGGCACAATAATGATTTGGGTTAGTCCAAACTAAATTGTTAGCATATAATTTACATTCTGAATGAACAGTTAAATTTGGTGAACATGGCGGAGTTGTATCTATTGGTACAGCACAAGCTTCCTGCGATAAATTTATAAGCGGCGAAACAAAGTTTCCGATTGAATAGTCGCCTATAGTTTTAACTTTATAGCAATAAGTATTTCCATTAACTAACCCCGAATCAATATATTGTGTAGAAGTTGTTGTACCTATTGAATCGAATGTGGTTTGATTTAGTCTGAAAATATCGTACCTGTAATTTAGCCAAGGAACATTTTTATTGATATTAATTATTATGCGGTTATCGTCGGGAACCGGCTGAATAAAAGGCGATGAAGCAATATTAGGTGTGCCAATTAGAAAGGGATTGTCGGGAGGAGCATCATTATAAAATTCAACTTTATATGAATAAGGATTTGAAGTAGTATTAAATAAAGAATCGTTATACAAAGTATCGTTAATATCGCTTAATGAATCAATTAATTGTAATGATTGTCCCCAATAGTCGGGCGAATGATAAATAAGGTATTTATAAGGTCCGGGTGCGGCAATGGTGTCAAACTCTGTGGGTTTAGACCATTCTATATAAACTTTTCCTAATGAAACATCAGTTGTTATAATGCTAACGTGAGTAATTACCGGAATTCCTTTTACTAATTCGGTGCATGCTTCGTTTGATGCAATACTTTCGGCTTCATCGGCAAAAACTGCATCAACACGGTAACAATATTCGTAACCTAAGGGAAGCCCAAGTCCGGCGTTGTTATCAAGAAATGATGTTGAATCAGTTCCTGAAACCGAGCCAATTTTAACAAATCCTGTATATGCAGGCACGCCTGTTTCGCAAGTACCGGGATTCCAACCCGATGGAGCATTTCTTCGGAAAATGTCGTAATAAGTCGCCTGGCTGCAAATACAGGCATCCCAATTGAGGAAAACAGAATTTGTAGTAGGTGTTAAAGTTAAGTTTGCTGGTGGCGGACTTATTATTTCAATATAAACATGTTCCTGTGCAACAAGAATTGGTTCTTCAATATTCAGAGGTTTGTCTTTGGCTCTAAAATTAACGAGATAAGGGAACTTTTTTACATGAGTACAATTTGTATTCCACACAAAATTGCCTGTAACCGTACCATATCCAAATACAGTATCAAAAACTGCCGGACTATTAGGCACCAGGAATGGTCCGCCATAAGCGTTAAGTGTTATTCCATCTCCGTTAGGGTCGGTAGCTGAAACCGGAAAATTAATATAAGTCCCGGCTTCAACACATAAATCATTTAATTGTGAAAATATTGGTGGCAGGTTATTTGATTTAACTACTTCAATTTGAATATCGCGTAGAATTTCTCCTATTTTAATATAGTAGTTACCAGGTTTATAAAGTCTCCATTCTTCAATAAACATGGCGACATTATAAAGTCCTGTTTGTTGTGGTTTATCCCAAATTAAATCGCCTTTAATTGGGTCAACTGTTAATGAATTACTTGCATAAGGAAAAGTATATCCTGGAATAGGTAGTGCATTATCGCCTAAACATATTGTTAGTTTATATGAAAGGCTGTCGCCATCGGGGTCCCATGCAGTAGGGTTATGTATAAAAATCTGGCCAAGTTCCGCTTTATCAATGGGCGGGTATGTTAATACAGGAGAAGTATTACCTTCAAAGGAAGAGTTAATATTTAAAGTAGTTTTTATAGTAAATGGTACAGTTACAGAGTTTGGAATATTAAGTACCCCATCATTTCTGTTCTGGTCAAGCATTGAAATAACATAAACACCTGGTCCAGGATAAGTGTGACTTCCTATATAAGTGTTTTTATTATAGAAGTCCCCTAATGCTATTTTAGAAGTTCGCGTAACAATAGATGAAGTGTTATCACCCCAATTAACTTCCAGTTCAGGTCGGTCTGCCTGTGAAAGTGAGTAAGTGTATGTAACCATTGTTATTTCATAAGTAAAATGATTAACATGACGGTAACGAATTTCACCGGCTCGGTTGTGAGTGGCAAAAACACCCGAAGCAATAAATAATGCGATGATTAAAAACAATATGTGTTTCATATTTACGATGGTATTTTAAAGAAAGTATTGTGCTTATTTAATGTATAACCGTTTTCAAGTTCTTTATATTTCATTATCACAAGATTTGTCATATCGGGGTAATAATCATTTAAAAGATTATTTTCGACCTGGATGGTTTCGATTTTTCCTGGAAGTTGATACGTAAAATACAACCATAAAGCGCCTTCGCTAATTTCTTTGCGGATAAATTTCATTTTTTTTTGAGAAAATTTACTGTTGTTTATGGTAATTTTAACATTATTTTGAATGTAATTTTTTATGTAATCATCGGCATCGGGCAAAACGTTTGGTTTTTCAAGGTTTAGATCTACGTTATTATTTTTCAAAATTACGCCCTGAAAATCGTCTAAAAAGAGTTTTATAGAAATATTAAATGCCTTTTGCTTTGGGTTAAAATCAATATTAGTAACGGAAACATGAACCGGGTGCATTGCATTACTCATTAAAATAAAAGCAATTACTATAATATTTAAAATTATGAGTCTCATATTAAAATAATATGATAAAGTTACAACATTTTTCTATTTTAGCGAAATAAAAAAATTATATAATGAATATTTTTCAACTTTACTTAAATTTTGGTATTCATCATATTGCCGATATTAGAAGTTACGACCATATTCTTTTTATTACTTGCCTGTGCGCAGTGTACTTACTGAAACAATGGAGACAAATTTTAGTGCTTATTACGGCTTTTACCATTGGACACACTACTTCTCTTGTTCTTGCCACATTAAAAATAGTATCTTTTCCAACGCCTGTAATTGAATTTCTGATTCCGTTAACTATTTTTATTACTGCCTTTTGGAATTTATTTCTTAAGAAAGATGGAGTTAATATTCGCACTCACTGGTTTAAATATGCTACTGCACTATTTTTTGGATTAATACACGGTTTAGGTTTTTCAAATTATTTGCAAATACTTCTCGGAAAAGAAAACAGTATTTTAATGCCGCTTTTTTCGTTTAATGTAGGAATAGAAGCAGGACAAATAATAATTGTAAGCATAATACTTTTAATAAGTTACATAATAACATCGTGGTTTAAAGTTGCTCGCCGCGATTGGGTTTATATTTTTTCGGGAGCCGGGCTTGGAGTTTCGCTAACACTTATGATAGACAGGTTACCTTGGTAGGGAAAAAGTCCTTCGGAGAATGGGAGAAGCGGAGACAAGGAGAAGCGGAGACGAGAAGATGGGAAGTTTTCTTCGTTTCCTCGTTTCCCCGCTTCTCCGTTTCCTCGTTTCATCGCTTTCCCGTTTCCCCCTTCAACGCCCTTACCGCCAGCACATACGAATTTAACCCAAAACCACTGATTGAGCCTTTACACTTACTTCCAACAATTGAAAAATGACGATATTCTTCGCGGGCAAAAATATTCGTCAAATGAACATCAATAACCGGACAAGTTATAGCAGCAACGGCATCGGCAATGGCGACAGATGTATGTGAGTATCCGCCGGCGTTTAAAATAATTCCGTTACACAAAAAACCCATTTCCTGAATTTTATTTATTATCTCACCTTCAACATTGCTCTGAAAATACCCGAAATCAATGTCGGGAAAGAGTTTTCGAAGTTTCAGCAAGAAATCATCAAAAGATTGATGCCCATATATTTCTGGTTCTCTCTTTTTTAAAAGATTTAGATTTGGTCCGTTAATAATTTCAATTTTCATTGGTAAAATATTTATTCAAATAACGTTATTTTTTCTGAAATTCGCTTAATTTTATTTCGTAAAAATTTATTCGGTGAACTGGACTTTATTCTTAAAAGAATTTGTAACTTATCTGAAACTTGAGAAATCGCTTTCAGCCAATTCTATACAAGCGTATCTGCATGATGTAACACAGCTTTTAAATTTCATTGAATACAGCAAACTTTCTATTTTACCGGAGGAGGTTGATTTATTCTTGCTCGAAAAATTTATAAGTTGGGTAAACGGCATAGGCATCAATCCCCGTTCGCAGGCACGTATGATTTCAGGCATCAGAGCATTTTACCGATTTTTATTATTAAACGAATATATTGATACCGACCCTACTGCTCTGCTTGAATTACCACGTTTGGGAAGAAAACTTCCCACTATTTTGAATGTTGAAGAAATTGATGCACTTCTTGGGGCTATAGACCTTGGCAAACCTGAAGGGCACCGCAACAAAGCAATGCTCGAAACCCTTTATAGTTGCGGACTTCGCGTATCTGAATTAGTTAATTTAAAAATTTCAAATCTTTATTTTGACGAAGGTTTTATAAAAGTCATCGGCAAAGGCGACAAAGAACGGTTGGTTCCCATCAGTCCTAAAGCCATTCGCGAAATAACATACTATTTTGAAAAAACCCGTAATCATCAAAACATTCAAAAAGGTTTTGAAAACCTTGTTTTTCTGAACCGTCGT
>PCSS01000254.1:0-2252 GCA_002771395.1 Bacteroidetes bacterium CG23_combo_of_CG06-09_8_20_14_all_32_9
TAAAAAACGTGTTTTATCAAATTTACTTTCAAAAAAAGAGGAGAATGGGATTTTGTTGAACATAATAGAATTAGAATTAATGCTTTTTAAATCAGTTATTTGAATATTTGGAAAATATATTTGCTTTATGCCTGTATTCTGAATTGTAATATTCTCGAAATCAGACTTGTATTTATAATAAGTTTTATTGTAATTATCTTTTTTAGTGATAGAATTAACAATTTGCAATATACTGTCGTTAATGTAATTATATTCAATTTTATAAATCTGACTGGCATCCGAAACATTAATAGTTTTTAAAAAGTTATTTTCGTATTCGTAACTATATTCATTCAGCATATAATATATTCCATTTTTTTTTTCGTTTTCTATAACATTTGGAAAAATAGAATCGAAAAAGCTCCATTCATAATGTTTTGCAACTCCTGAATTGTTATATTCAATATTATGAAGTAGAAATTTAACTTTTGGAATCGGATAACTTTTAAAAAGGTTACTATCAATAACTTCGGTATAAAAAATAGTATTAACTTTATATTCCTGAAGTTTTGAGTGATTTAATAAAACAGCATCAGAATCGTTGGCAAATTTAAAAATTGGTTTTTGGGCATTTACAATAGAAACTGAAAATAGCAGTATAAAAATTTTAAACATTATTTTTTATCAAGCTGCTTAATTTTGTTTGAATCGTTATAAATAATTTTCATAGAGTCTCGTTCTTCAATAATCTTAATAACAGGGTCGTGTTCTTCAATAATTTTAGGTGTTATATTTTTGTTACATGAATAAACAAAAGTAAAAACAATTAATGCAATAATAGAAGTAATAATTTTATTATTCATCAAACTTTTCTTCAGAATTTTTTTTAGCTTTTTCTTTACTTTTTTTACCTTCTTCAGATGTATTTACATTAGCTTTTTGTAACACGCCTTCGAGATGGAAACCTGGAGTTTTAATTCCTCTTTCTTCTTTATTATTGGTAAAATAGATTTTTCCTTGTAGTTGATAAGTAATGCCCATTTCGGCATCGAACAAAAGAGTATCTGATGAATCTTTAGTAATATAAACTGAAAAGTTTGAAAAGCCCCATTTTTTAAATTTCCACATATAATCCCATTCTTCGACTTCAGTTTTATCTTCTGTTTTGTAAACTACAACATCGGCTTTAGAAATATCATTAACTTCTAAAAGTACTTGATTAGCATCACCTGGATTCATCATTTCAATTACTGTTTGAGCTTTCAAAATGTTTGGATTTATTGAAAATGCAAACATCATAATAAACAAAAAGTTTATTCTCATATTTTTGAAATTTATCTAAAATTAGTTATACAAATATAATTAAAAATTTCAATATTACAAAAAAAATAAAAAAAATTATGAGCAACTACAATTACCGTTGTTATTGCCACATTTATTTTTTTTTCTTTTTAAAGAATTAATAATAAGAATTATTGCAGCAATTACTGCAAATATAACTATTAATATGGAAAGTATATCAAAAATCATTTAAAAAAATTTCCTGTAATTTGAACCATAAACGCTAAAAGCCATGCTAAAGTAGTTGAATAAAAAATTGTAAAAACTGCCCATTTCCATGTTCCGGTTTCTTTTTTAATAGCTGCAATAACTGCAATACATGGAAAGTAAACTAAAATAAAAATCAAATAAGATAAGGCAGTAATTGGGTTAAACAGTTTTTTATTTGAACTTTCATTTATTGTGGTTTCACGAATTTTGTATATTAAAGTTTGATTTGATAAATTTGCTTTGTTATCGGCTTGAAATAACACTCCTAATGTGCTTACTACTATTTCTTTACCAGATATTCCGGCAATTAAACTTATACCCATTCTCCAATCGAACCCTAAAGGTCGCATAACTGGTTCTATAAATTTTCCGATTTTTCCGATGTATGAATTTTCGAGTTGTTCAGCTCTTATTTTATTTTCAATTTCATAAATTTTAAATTTCACATTTTTCATACTATCAACTGAATTTTGTTTGATTATTAAACTTTCTAACTTCTGTTTTTCTAATTTATAATTAGAACTGTTTTTACTTTCGCGGGGAAAGTATCCTAATGCCCATATAATTATTGATGCAATTAGTATTATTCCTGACATTTTTTTTAAGTATTGCATGGCTTTGCTCCACATGTGTTTAGTGATATTTTTTAGTGTAGGCATTCTGTAGGGGGGAAGTTCCATTACAAAAGGGATATCTTTAGCTTTAAAAATCGTTTTCTTAAA
>PCSS01000254.1:2299-3927 GCA_002771395.1 Bacteroidetes bacterium CG23_combo_of_CG06-09_8_20_14_all_32_9
CTTGCACTACACGACATAAACGGATTAATAAGAATTGTTAAAATTCTATCGTTTCGGCTTTCTATTGTTCGGGTTGACATAATTGCAGGAACATTGCAGCCAAATCCCATAATAAGTGGAATAAATGATTTACCATGCAAGCCTATTTTATGCATTATTTTATCAACAATAAAGGCAGCACGTGCTAAATATCCTGTATCTTCCATTAACGAAATAAAGAAAAATAGTATTAAAATATTTGGTAAAAATACAATTACACCACCTACGCCATGAATTATTCCATCAATTAACAGGTCTTTTAATGAACTGTCTATTAGTATTTTGTTGAGCCAAGTTGCAGAAAATTGTACTAAATTATCAATCCAATTCATTGGAAATTTGCCAAGTGTGAATGTTGCTTGAAACATTACCCACATAAATATTATAAAAATTGGGAAACCAAATACTTTATGAGTAATAAACGTATCAATAATTTTTGATTTGTTAATTGTTTTGTCGGGACCGTCTTTATATGTTTCTTTTAATGCCCCAGCAATAAAGCCATATTTCGCATCAGTAATAAGAGTTTCGCTATCTTCATCTAAATTGCTCTCTAATAAACTTATTCTTTTTTTAAGAGCATTAATAATTTCTTCTTTGTTATTAAATTGCTCTATAATGTTAATTGCATTTTTATCTTTCTCGAGTAATTTTATTGCTAAAAACCTTGACGAAAACTTGTCGGTAATATTTTTATTTATTTTTATTTTTTCTTGAATAGCTTTAATGTTATCTTCAATATTATTTCCATAATTAATATGAATGTGTCGGAATATTTTAGAATTATCTTCGTATAATTCAATAACTTTGTTAAATAAATTAAATATTCCTCTGCCTCGTGAACTCACAGTTGGAGCTACCGGAAAACCTACCATTGCGCCAAATTTATCGAAATCAAATTTGTCACCTTTTTTTTCTAACTCATCAAACATATTTAAAGCTATTACAACTTTAACGTCCATGTCAATAAGTTGAGTAGTCAGGTATAAATTTCTTTCTAAGTTTGAGCTATCAATAACATTAATTACAACATCGGGTAATTCGTCAAAAATATAATTTCTAACATATAATTCTTCGGGTGAGTACGCCGACAAAGAATATGTTCCGGGTAAATCAACAACATTAATTTCGTAACCTTTATGTTTAAAAATCGCCGATTTGGCATCTATTGTTACACCACTATAATTGCCAACGTGTTCGTGCGAATTTGATGCATGATTGAACAATGTTGTTTTACCACAGTTTGGGTTTCCAATTAAAACGACATTAATAATTTTTCCTTTTTCACTGGCTTTTTGTATTAAAAACTCTTCAGTTACAAGAATATTTTGTTCGGTGTTAGTAATTTCCTTTAATGCTTCAGTTTCTGTAATTACTTCTATTAATGATGCTTCGGAGTTTCTGAGAGTAACTTCATAACCCATAATTTCATAAACTACAGGGTCGTTAAGAGGAGCTCGTTTTATTGCTTTTACTATTTTTCCTTTAACAAAACCCATTTCGGTAATTCGTTTTCTGAATGCTCCTCTACCTTTAATTTTAACAATTACAGCTTTGTCGTTTATATTTAATTCAGATAATATCATTAT
>PCSS01000254.1:3966-5021 GCA_002771395.1 Bacteroidetes bacterium CG23_combo_of_CG06-09_8_20_14_all_32_9
ACTAAATAAAATAAATATCCTACGGGGTTTACTGTAGTAAATGACTGTTTTCAAAACGAGTATAACGAAAAAATCGGACATTATTGACAGACACTATTTAGATTGAATAAACACAAAGGTAATATTTTATTAATTTTTAATAGATAAATAAGATTTTTAAACAATAAAATTATGTTGTTGCATTAATGTTTGTAACTTTGTTCAAATAATTTTTATGAACGAAGAAAATATAAATAATAAAATATTTGAATTATTAGGTGAAAATCCAGATAGGCTTGCTATTATCGAAGAAAATATACCTATCAAAGTTCAAATGGAATATTTCGATTATGCTAATTTAATCAGAAAAGAAAATAATTACGATAACATATTAAAAGATAAAAAGCTATTATTTTTAAACGATACATCCTTAATTTTAAAAAAGGAAATATTATCAAAACTTGCATGTTTAGCATTACCCGAAGCATACCGAACAATAGAAAAGTATTTGCAACTTCCTGATAAAAAATTAATTAACTGGGCAAAACTTGCTTTGTTTGAAAGTAAAATGTTATTGGAAAGTTCGCTTTTAGATCAAAGTCATGTTTTAATTTCGTCGGGTTTAGGTGGTAAAAACAATATGTTACGGTATTTTATTGTTGTGTATTTAAAGAATGAGTTTTCTTTTGACGCTACTAAGAAAAAAGTTGTGGTTAATGAATTTGATTCTGTTTTGAAAAAAAATAATTGTGAAACTGAACTGCTAAAATTTTACAATAAATATTTCACACTTACTGCGTTAATACCTCTTAACGTAAATTTAAAGCATACATTTTCAGATGCAATTAATGAATGTAATCAATATGGCAATTTCTTAGTTGATAGTTTTATTGTTACCAATGTTAAAAAACTTACAATTTCAGAAATAAATAGTTTGTTCGATAAACTTAATAATAACGTAAATGAACAATCTTGTTAATGTAGGGCATATCTATAAATTAGAAAAAATAATTTAAGAACAAGGAACACCGATTTTAGATTGTTGAATTTTAGCTACTTCTAAAATCAAAATTCGT
>PCSS01000254.1:5036-5196 GCA_002771395.1 Bacteroidetes bacterium CG23_combo_of_CG06-09_8_20_14_all_32_9
TATGCTTCGCATTTCACTTGGTAAACATTTTATAGGGTAAACTCTTTAATATAGTTCACTCTTTTTTTAACTATCTCACGGGGCAAGCTCATTTAAAAATAAAAATATTGTGAGTAATTTTTAGAACCCACCTGTAGCAATACCAGTGCTTCCAAATAAT
>PCSS01000254.1:5322-5388 GCA_002771395.1 Bacteroidetes bacterium CG23_combo_of_CG06-09_8_20_14_all_32_9
GTCAAAAGACAAGGGTGAAAATTTGATTTTTTAGACATAGAAACAAGTATAATCGTTTAGGTATCA
>PCSS01000383.1:0-887 GCA_002771395.1 Bacteroidetes bacterium CG23_combo_of_CG06-09_8_20_14_all_32_9
AAATCGTGTTAATATTATATTTGCTCTAATTTCCCATTATTTCAATCCAACCCGGATTTACAACAATTGTAAATGATTTTTTAATCTTTCACTATTCATGCAAATACAAATCAGTAGCTTCTTTGAGTTTTTTTAAAATTATCTCTTTAAATTCAACTGGAGCAATAACTTTAACTTTATTTCCAAAAGATAATATTAAAGTTTCTAGCTCATAATTTGGAATAACTTCAATTGAAATAATTAAACCTGTTGCATCTTCTTTTACTTTTTTTTGAGAACCATGTATAGGTTTTGATAAAATATAAGGAACCTGCTCTGGAACAAAATTAAGTATAATTTTCTCAACTTCTCTTTCAGGTCTTGTTACTCCTATTATGTCTTCAAAATATTCATCAAAGTCAATATCTGATTCTTCAAATAATTTATTTCTCTGTTCAAATTTTATAATTCTGTCTAATGGAAAATTTGCCAGCATTTCCATTTCTTCACAATGTCCAAAAACAAACCATCTTTTGTTATATTCTTTTAGAAAATAAGGATGAAAAATATATTTTTCAGATTTTTTCTGATTGAATCCCTGATATGTTAACTCTAACACTTTTTTATATAAAATTGCATTAAATAGTTCTCCCATAAACTCTAATCCTTTTAAATATGGATTATTATCAAATCCAACAATATTATTTTCTTTCGATTTATTTACTACAGCATGATTTATTTTAAAAAGAATATCATTTATCCACTCAAATTGTGGTAATCCTTTAAATCTTGATATAATTGAGATAGCATGACTCAACTGCTCAGTTTCAAGTTCATTTAAAGGTTGGTTATTTATAGAAAATTTCGAGTCTTCGTATCTGTAGAATACATTTCTACCCTCCTTCTCT
>PCSS01000383.1:953-1154 GCA_002771395.1 Bacteroidetes bacterium CG23_combo_of_CG06-09_8_20_14_all_32_9
ATGCATTATTTACTTCCTCAAGTAAATCGTTTAAAGAATATCTTCTTCCTGTATTTCTGAAACATTTGTCAAGAATCTGAAAACGGATTAAAGCATTTTTATTTACAGCCACAGATTAATTGTAATTATGACAGTAAAAATAATAATTTTATTCAATTAATAATCAGTATAATTATAAGAATGTTTTATAATTCTGAATAT
>PCSS01000383.1:1191-3289 GCA_002771395.1 Bacteroidetes bacterium CG23_combo_of_CG06-09_8_20_14_all_32_9
GAACACAACTAATCTTTTAACAAATTTGGTAGATTTTGAAAAAAAACTTATTGATATTCCTGTAAGAAACATTATTGTTTCATTCAACATTTTAAAAAATCAAATTATAATAAAAGAAAACACGTCGGAATATGTTGCACAATTAAATAATAACATAATACATCAAATTTGTTCTCGTATATGGCAAAACATAAATTTAAATAACGCTAAAAGCAAATGGGAAAATCTAATTAATACAGATATTGAGCTATTAAAAGAACTTATTCAAAAGGCAATTGAAAAGAATCCGATTACTCTTAGAGTATATAAAAGTGGAAACAATAACATAATATACGGAATAGTTGGACAGTATTATAAACCAATTAATCAGATTGATTACAGAAATGAACTTTTAACTAAAATGAAAAATTATAACATTATACCTACAATTAAATTTATTATCAACAAAAATTCTGTATCAGAAATATTTTCGGTTAACGAAAGAAATAGAAATATTAAATTGGATTTAATTGTAAACTATCCTAAAAACGATGGTTATCATGGATTTTATACTGCATGGGGGCGTGAAATAATAATATGCACAAATGGGTTAATAGAGATTAAAAGTAGCACCAACTTTCATAAAAAACACAACTCCGCTTTAAATATTAATCAATATTTAAAAGAAGTATTTACTGAAGGACAAAATATTTACAAATTTACAGATGAAAGAATTCTAAAAGCACAGGAAACGACATTGAATAAAGACCTATTAGACAACTTCTTATGTCGTCTTAATATTGCTTCGGTTTCTAAAGAAAGGGTTATAAATAGGTTAAAAATTGAAATTATGGAAAATAAAAATTCCGAATGGGCACTTTCACAAGCTCTAACTTGGTTAGGAACACATGAAAAGCATTTATACCAAAGACCTAAAAATATTTTAAAGGAAGCCGGAACAAAAATTCTTGATTTAACTCTTAACAAATATCTTGAAGATGAAAATAATGTAGCAACCGAAAATCTTTATGAAGGAAATACCTACAAAGCATTATTACCTAAATTTGTAACAATGAATTAAATATTTATTTACATTTGAAAAAAATAATAATACTATGATTAAAGGAATTGGCTTAAGTAATTTCAGGGTTTTTGGAAAAGAGGAATGGCTCGATCTGAAACCTATAACAATTCTCACAGGACAAAACAGTTCAGGAAAAAGCACTATTTTGAAAGCGTTGTTATTGCTTAAAGATTGTTTTAAAAAAGACTTCGAAACTCTTGATTTTACAGGAGAGGAACATCATTTGAGTAATTTTACGAGAACAATGAATAAAAATCATAGTGCAAACAATAACCAAATTAAATTCACATTCCCTTTTGATTTTCCTGACTTATTGAATTATAATATTGAATTAACTTATGGCACAAATAAGAAAAATAAATTAGGAAATGGAATACTTGAAAAAATCGAAATTAATAGTAATACAGATAATACATGGTTTGCAAATTTTTATAAAAAAGAAAAGTATTGGCATTTTGAGTTTAATTATGAGAAAATTAGAGAAATATTTAATGTTAATTGTAATGTCTGCAAAAAGAACATTGAGGAAGTTTCAATAGATTTTGATTATTACCCAATAGATATAGGCGAATCTAATTATTTTGATAAATCTAACAAAGAATATAATTTAATAAAATTTCAAGATTTTAATAATCAATTACCTCTTATATTTAATATTCCTTGTGATGAATCGTTATTTAAAAAGTATTCCATTAAAAATTTAAATGACTTAAATAAAATATTAATAAAAGACGAAGAAAAAAATTTAAATAAATTATATAATTCAAATAAAGATGCTGTTGACATATATGATTGCTCACTTAAAGGCCCTTCATTTAAAGAACAAAACGAATCATTTTATTGGGCATCATGTGGCAATAGCTTTAATGTTTCTATTAAAAGCTTAAATAAAATCAGTAATTCCATAATTTCTGATTATTTTTTAAAAAAAGGATATTTAAATTTTGAACTTAATAAATTCAATAATTTTAAAATATTAATTGATTTCTATGAAAATTTTTTTAAATTTTTAAATGTATTTATCCAAGAATATAT
>PCSS01000360.1:0-1775 GCA_002771395.1 Bacteroidetes bacterium CG23_combo_of_CG06-09_8_20_14_all_32_9
GAGTGGCTGAGTATTTACTATTAATCACTTCTGTAGTTTTGCGGGTGAGTAGTAACAAGCAATTGAATAAATATTTGCGAATCATTTTTGACAATTCATCTCAAATCATGAGTTCTGGACACTAATTAGAGTCTGTCCGTAAAGTCGAAAAATTTGAAAAATAATATCAGAATTTTAAAATTTGATATTTCAGTTATAAGGTATAAAGGTATAGGGTATAAGGGGTTCGCTTTATTCCCTATTTCCTTATACCATATACCTTAAAATGAAAAAGATTGATATTACAGACAAGCACTAATTAGTGTCTGTCTGTAATATAAAGTTGGATGACAAGGCATGCGAGTCTTGAATGTCAGGAGTTTACTGTTGTACATGACTGACATGAAAGACGAGCATAAAGCAGTCAGGGGACTTTATAGACAGACTCTAAATAATAAATTTCAAAGGGTTCTATTTCCATTTATTTCCATCTATTTCTACTTGATATTCAACCTTATGGAAAAGAGTTATATAGTAGAAGCGACTTGTTTAATAAAAATTATTTGGTTTATGCGTTTGCCCTGATATGATTATTGCAATAATCTAATTCTTTTTTAATTTTTTTATACTCATTTATATTGTGAAATTCTTTACACAGTGATTTTGAGTACCAACTTATCGCCTCTTTATATCTTTTATTATTACGAAGATAATTGCCAACAGAGGAGTACGTTAAATAATATTCTGGATTTAACTGACAAAGGGTATTAAAAAAATCATCTTCCTTATTACTATATATATTATTGGTTTGAAGCGTTTCAAGCATTTTTTTATACTCTTCATATTTTTTAAATTCTCCTGAAACTAAAAAATTATCTGCGGCAATTGTAAGATTAATATCGTCAATATCTTTTAAAGGACAACCATTTGTGGCGTTTGTAAAAATATTATTAATATTATATGCCATGTATTCTCCAAGATTATATGGCGAAGCCGAAACATACATTATTAGTTTTTCGGGAATAAAAATTACTGAGTGGTGTGCCTTTAACTGATTTATTGCTTTTTCGTTACTTAAACCCAATTCTGCATTTCCAACACCTTTTTTTTCGCGAAGCAGTTCTGCCATCTTTTCTGCTGTAAATGGCAAGTTTTTATTTAACAATTCATTTACACGGTTATATCTGTACATTGTTGAACTTTCTTTAATATTTGTAATATTGAAATGTTCGTTCTTCAAAATATCGCCCTGAAAGTGATTTGTACAAATTACGCTTTCAGCATCATTTTCATAAACATCAGTTTTTTCAGGTGTTTTTTCAATGATAATTGTTCTTTTTTCATCTGCAGAGCTAACCATCAGCAATTCAGAAACAAATATTGAGCGTTTTTGTGCAATTTCTTTAGCTTCTTTTAAATTTCCGGCGTATTGTAAAATTTCGCGGGCAAGTATTGAAACAGGTGTTGCCGAATGTTTTGGTATATCAGATTTTACACCGTTAATTGTAATTGTTATTCCTTTTAAGTTCATTCCCGAAATAACTCCAATCATTCCAGCCCAGGTAACCATTGCAAAAGGATGTCCGGTTGACGGACGGTAAAATGCTACAATTTTATTACGACAAAAGTCGTCGTTTACATAAAAGTCGAAGTTCCTGCCAATAAGTAAATTATTATCAAAAGTAAATTTCCCTTTAAGCGAAACAGAGGTGCAGCCTACATAATTTATATCCTGCAAGGTGTGACCAATATCGTGTGCAGCGTGGTAATTCATAATGCGCATATAAGCAGGAGCT
>PCSS01000360.1:1831-4019 GCA_002771395.1 Bacteroidetes bacterium CG23_combo_of_CG06-09_8_20_14_all_32_9
TTAATACCGCCCGGAATTTTCTTTTTCAAATAGTTTATAAATACTTCTTCCTGAAAACTAAAAAGTTCTTTTGTAAGCCTTCCGGCAACCAATCCGCGTTCATAAGCATCGCCTTCAATATACATTTCAAATAAGTTATTTCTGTTTTTGCGTAACCAGCATTTTCCGCAAACAAAGGCATTATTACCAACGGTTTTGCGTAACCGGTTTAACATCTTTTTGTTTTTAATTTTTGGCGGTAGAATAGTGATTAATGAAATAATAAGTATTGCAATAACAATGACTATTTCAATTAAAAAGAGCAGGATTTTTAAAATCAGCACAGGCATTTTAAGTTGTTGAATTATTTTGTAATTTGTTATAAATTTTTCTTGATAAGTTACACACTAATTTTGCCTGTGTTTTTACTTCATCATTTTCGTCAGGATTTACCGGTGGAATACGATTCCCTATATAAACCTGTATTTTGCCTGTTTTAAAAAAATACCACTTTTTTTTTCGTATGCCTTCCGATGCGTATATTACAACAGGAAGAATATCTGCTTTTAACATTGCTGCTAATAAAAATGCACCTTTATGATACCTCAAAATAGCCGGTTCATTTGTACGATTACCTTCGGGGAAAAAAAGCCCAAGTGAACCTTGTTTTATCCTGCTTTCGGATTGTGTTAAAACCCATTTAATTCCGTTTGTAACAGGTAAAAAATCAACATATCTTTCAACAATTAAACGAATGGGCGAGTAGTGATGCCAGTTATTTGAAATAACAAATAAACGCGGAAACATTCCCATTGTAAGCGGAACATCAAATAGCGTTTGATGGTTGCAAACTATAATTGCAGGGCGGGTAAAATCTTCGTTAAAAGGATTTATGTTTTGAATGTTGATATTAAAATGAGCTTTGGTTAAAAAACGAGCGTACCACCAAAAATTATTTGTGTAAAACCGCTTTGTTTTTGGGTTTAAGATTGGAACAGGCAATAGTACAAATATTGTCATATAAATTGAAATGAAAAAGAAAAGCATAAAAGATACAATACCTTTAACATATATAACTATTTTATTAATAATTTTTGACATTCCTTTGCATCTCACTGAATGTGCAAAAATAATTAAAATGTACGTAACTATTCAGCCCATGTTCTTTTTAGCCACAGATTATACCAATTAAAAAATTGTTCACCCCGTTAGATATCTTAAAAAATTCACCCCGCTGGATAATTTATTTTCTCATCAGTAAGTACAAACCAAAAACAATATCCAAAGGGGTAAACGAACTGTATAGAAATAGTAATTATCTAATGGGGTAAACAATTCACCCCGTTGGATAACCCTAATTGAAAAACTAATGTGCAATAAAAATAAAATATCCAAATGGGGTAAACAATTTATCTTTACTTTTACAGATGAGTAGTAACAAGTTTTTTTACCTTTGAAAAAAAATCTAACTATGAAGTATCCTTTGTTTCTTTTACTTGCCGGCTTTTTTTTGCCGGCAGGCGCTCAGGTTCCTCAAAAAGATAAGGCGGTTTTTAAGAAATATTTGGATGGTTTTTACGAAAATGTAATTTTAAAAGATACTGCACAAAATAAAGACTCATCTGAAAATAAAAAAGAAAAAAAATATTTTAAGGTAGATTTTGCAGGACAAACTTTTCCGAATGATAAAAAACTTTATACTGAAATATGGCATCAAAACCCTGTTTGTCAGGGAAATTCAGGTACGTGTTGGTGTTATGCCACAACATCGTTTATGGAAAGCGAAGCGAAGCGAATTTCGGGTACCGAAGTAAAATTATCTGAAATGTTTACAGTTTACTGGGAATATGTTGACCGTGCCGAAGAATTTGTTAAGACTTGCGGAAATACTACCTTTTCAGAAGGCTCTGAAGCGGCTGCTATCCCCCGAATTTGGAATAAATACGGAATTGTGCCCGAAACCGTTTATAAAGGAAAACCAAAAGCACGCAATTTTAACAGTCACCGTAAAATGGTCGCCGAAATGTCGGTTTTTCTTGATAAAATTAAAGAAACATGCCAATGGAATGAGGAGTTTGTTAAAAAGGAAATCCGTGCTATACTTGATAGCGAAATGGGTTCACCACCCGAAAAATTTACTTTTAACAATAAAGAATATTCACCTCAGACTTTTTTATCTGATTATTTAAAACTTAGGTGATGGACTATT
>PCSS01000390.1:0-2234 GCA_002771395.1 Bacteroidetes bacterium CG23_combo_of_CG06-09_8_20_14_all_32_9
AAATAAATGCTGCATTAAACCGCTTAACAAGTTACCCCCAATTTAAAAACATATTGCACTTTTTATATCCCGAAAGTGAACATTCAAAAATAATTGATTTACTTAACAATATACACACAGCTCTTGATTTGCAAACTAAATTTATGCGAAAATTAGTATTTGATGTTGTTGAAAAAACATCTACTAATTTTACTGTAACTGGTTTAAAAAATATATCGCCTGAAAAACCTTATCTTTTTATTTCAAACCATCGCGATATTATTTTAGATTCGGCAATTTTACAAGCTGTACTTAATAAAAATAATTTTCCAACTACCGAAATAACATTTGGCAGTAATTTAATGAGTAATCCTTTAATTATTGATTTTGGCAAAGCAAACCGAATGTTTAAAGTTAACCGTGGTGGAAATCCACGCGAAATTCTTAAAAATTCTCAGATTCTTTCGGCTTATATAAGGCACACTATTACCGAAAAAAAGGTGTCGGTGTGGATTGCCCAACGAAACGGCAGAACAAAAAACGGCGATGACAAAACAGAAGTTGCACTTTTAAAGATGCTTAATATGAGTGGTAAACATTCTATAAATGAAAATTTTAACGAATTAAATATTATTCCTGTTACAATATCGTATGAATTAGAACCTTGTTGTGCCGAAAAAGTAAATGAAGTTTATATTTCGCAAACTCAAAAATATATTAAAATGCCAAACGAAGACTTTACCAGCATAGTTAAGGGATTAACTGAACAAAAAGGTGAAATAAACCTTACTTTTGGAAAACAAATAAAAATTAACAATGAACAAATGAGTGTTAAAGATATTATTAAAGAGATTTCTGTTAAAATTGATAACACTATATACAGTAATTACAATTTTTGGAAGTACAATTTTATAGCTTTCGATTTATTAAATAATTCTTCAGAATATATGAACTTTTATAACAAAAACGATATAGATAAATTTTTTAATTATAAAGAAAAAATTGTAAACAAAATTAAAGGTAATAAGTTTGAAATAACAGATATTTTTTTAAAAATTTATGCCAACCCTTTAGAGAACGCTAAACTTAAAAAATAAATTTCAATTTGTTATTTTTGCAGATTAATTTTGTTACCTCTCTTGAATTTTTAATTACTACGGGTAATCCTCCGCCGGCAGTTGACCAATGACTTGAATAATAAAAATTTTTAACTTCCTTTAAATTAAATGCACAAGTTGTTGACGATAAAAAATTTTTACTAGGTAGCCAGCCCTGAGTACTGCCTTTCCAACTGTTAGTATATCTTTGGATTGTTGCAGGAGTGGCTACATCAATCATATCAATATCATCTTTTATTTTGCCGATATATGCTCCAATGGCATCAATTATTAAATTACAAAAATCGTTTTTTAATTTGTTATATAATTCAAAATCCGTTCTTCTTAAGTTAATCCAGTAATCGCCATTTTTAGTATAAAGGTTTACAGAAATAAGAGTTTTTCCTTTAGGAACAATAACTTCATCGAAATTAGAGATTTCAATTTCTAATCTTTTATATATTGTTCCATCGGGTGATACGATTTCTTTTTTAAGAGGGAAGCGAAAAAAATGTGGTAAGTAACCAAGGTCTTTTTTTATTCCAATTGAAAACAGCATTGATGAGAAAAACACTTCATACTTTTTTGACTTACTCAACTCATCAGTATCCTTGTTTCTATACTCTTTGTTAAGTAAATTAAAAAATGTAAAATGCCAATCGGCTGTAGAAAGCACAATATTTGAATTACTTATTTGCTCGTTGTTATAAATTAACCCAATTGCTTTATTTTTATCAACTATTATCTTTTTTACATCGGCATTAAAATTTATTTTTCCACCAAGTGAAATATATTTTTCTTCGAGCTTTTTAGCGATAATTAACGAACCTCCAATGGGGCATCCTGCACTTTTATTATCGAAATATGCTAATGGCAATGCAAATACTAGCATTTTAACTTTTTCATCATCATACAGTAAACTAAAAGCTTCGCGTAAAAAAGGGCTTTTAAACTTTTGTGCAAAGTCAACATTTGTTTGACGACTCCATTTATAAACAATAGGTAAAATTTCTAAATATTTAATTTTTTTTAGATTGTTAAATAATGTGGGAAATAAGGATTGTTTTTTATCAATGGGTGGCAAATCAAACTTTTGTAAAAGTCTTATATGTTTAGTAAATTGCCTAATAGTACGCTCATCTTCAGGCGATAAGTCAA
>PCSS01000390.1:2250-4059 GCA_002771395.1 Bacteroidetes bacterium CG23_combo_of_CG06-09_8_20_14_all_32_9
CCTTTACCTGAGCCGATAATCCAATGAGCCGATAAATTTATTATGTAACCGTTTCTTTTCCAGCTTGTACATAATCCACCAGGGTTTGAATGTTTTTCAAAAATCTCAGTTTTAAAACCGCACATTTGCAAATAACAACCTGCAGTTAAACCTGAAATTCCCGAACCTATAATGTTTACGGTTTTACTCAATAATTTATTATTTAATCAAAAATTGAATTCAGCTCATCTGGGTAATTTGCAGCAAATTTTTATTTGAAACAAACTACAAAATAAACTAAAAATTACAATTTTAATTCTCCTATTCCTTGTCTTACAATATTTATTTCACCACCAGTACAATCAATTATTGTAGAAGCAATGTTTTTTCCATACCCTCCATCAATCATGATGTCAATTTTTTCTTTGTAACGTTCATAAATTAGCTCGGGATCGGTTGTATATTCAATAATTTCGTCATCATCAATAACAGATGTTGTAAAAATTGGATGTCCCAATTCTTTAACAATTTCTAAAGCAATTGAATTATTAGGGATTCTAATTCCAACAGTTTTTTTCTTATTTAACTTAAACATTTTCGGCACATTGCTGTTAGCTTCTAAAATAAATGTAAACGGACCTGGTAAATTTCTTTTCATTACCTTAAATATTAAATTCTCTAATTGCTTTGTATAATCGCTGATGTGGCTTAAATCATGACAAACTAAACTGAATTGTGCCTTGTCTGGGTCAAGATTTTTTATTTTTGCTATACGTTCTACAGCTTTTGATGAGTATATGTCGCAGCCTATTCCGTAAATTGTATCGGTAGGGTAAATTATTACACCATCACTTTTTAATATTCTAACAACTTTCTGAATTTCTTTAGAATTAGGGTTTTCGGGAAAAATTTTAGTAATCATAAAATTAATTTAAAAAAGCAAATTTACTGATAATTCATTATTTAGCAAAAAGAAATTTTGAATGATAAAATATTGTAAGAAATTTTTATTTATTTTTGTAAAAAAAGAATTATGAAAAAAATAACAAAAAAATTATTTGTTGTTATTACAACATTAATGGCATTATCTTGCTTTGGACAAAACGATAATCCAAAACATATTAACGTATATAACAATTCTCAGAATATAGAAACTTCTGATTACATTATTTCAATTGAAGATGTTGTTTCGAATATTAAATATGCTAAATTTAAAATTAAAATATCAAACAAAACTGCTGATTATTTATTATTTAAAGGTGAAGAATGTGTTTTTACTTCGGGAAGTATTACAACGAATTCAACCGAAAAACCACTTTTTATTGAGCCATATTCAACAAAATCAAGAGTAATTGATTTTAAAGGGACTGATAATTTTCATGTTGCTCAATTTGATGTTGAAATAAAAGGACTTTACAAAGTAGTAATTGGTCAAAATAGCTTTACTGCACCAGATTTTCAGTTACCACCTAATGCAAAAGATTTTACAGCAGGTACATTTGTCTGTACTTTGTTAAAAACTGAGCAGGAAACTCAAAGCACGTGGGCAAAATTTAATTGCAAATATAATGGCCAAAAAATTGGTTTTATTAACCCCGCAAAATGCGTTGTAAAACTTCCCGATGGTAAAGAATTTGCTTCAACTAACTTAAAATCTAAAGCCGAAATGATGCTGCCTGGTGAAGTATCGAAATTTACTGCCGAGTTCCAAATTCAGGCAAAAACTGCCGATATGCAATTTACTACAATGAACATTGTTTGGAAAGATTCATTTTCCGAAACTGCTGCACAACCATTAGCAACACATAAAGTTTCATTTGAAGTTGATGC
>PCSS01000390.1:4082-4808 GCA_002771395.1 Bacteroidetes bacterium CG23_combo_of_CG06-09_8_20_14_all_32_9
TTTTAAAACTCATGTTCCAAAAAGAGATAAATACCTGCTTATTTCTTGGAATTTGAAACTTGGAATTTGTTTTACACAGCAACTTCTCCTTTAATAGCGGGGTGTGGATTATAACCTTCGAGCGTAAAATCGGAATATTTAAAATTGAAAATATTTTTTACGTGAGGGTTAATTTTCATTTGAGGTAACGGTTTAATCTCTCTTGAAAGTTGGAGTTTTACTTGTTCAACATGATTTTTATAAATATGTGCATCGCCCAAAGTATGTACAAAATCTCCGGGTTTTAAATCGCAAACCTGTGCCATCATTAAGGTTAGCAAAGCATACGATGCAATATTAAAAGGTACACCCAGAAATAAATCGGCACTACGCTGATATAACTGGCACGAAAGTTTACTATTAACAACATAAAACTGAAATAACAAATGACAAGGAGGTAATGCCATATTGTTAATTTCACCTACATTCCATGCACTTACTATTAACCTGCGTGAATCGGGATTGTTTTTAATTGAACTAACAACATTCGATATTTGGTCTATTACTTCGCCGTTATTTGACTTCCACGAACGCCACTGATGCCCATAAACAGAACCAAGCTCGCCGTTCATATCAGCCCATTCGTTCCAAATATTAACTCCATTGTCGTTTAAAAATTTAATATTTGTATCGCCTTTTAAAAACCATAACAATTCGTAAATAATTGATTTTAAATGAACTTTTTTA
>PCSS01000371.1:0-228 GCA_002771395.1 Bacteroidetes bacterium CG23_combo_of_CG06-09_8_20_14_all_32_9
ATTAAAGATGTGAATATTCACAATCTGCCTGTTTCTGACTTCAATTCCTATTATAATTGCACCAACGGGACTAACTTTATTAATCTATCGTCTATTTCTGTTGATTCAATTCCTTTTTTTCACTGGGATTTTGGCGATGCTTCTGCTTCCAGCCTTCAAAATCCAATGCACGAGTATGCACAGGAAGGAAACTATGATGTAACATTAATTGCAACTTCAAACTTTGGA
>PCSS01000371.1:260-1573 GCA_002771395.1 Bacteroidetes bacterium CG23_combo_of_CG06-09_8_20_14_all_32_9
AAAACCATCACCATCAGCAGCTTTCGATTTTTCGCCGTCTTGCACCGGTTCTGCTACCTGGTTTTTTGACTTATCTCAAAATCTTCCAATTTTCCCGATTATGCAGTGGCAATGGAATTTTGGCGATAGCAATATCTCGCCTTTTCAAAATCCACAGCATGTTTATTCATCTGTTGGTCAATACAATGTTAGGTTGATAATAAACTCGCTTAACGGATGCACCGACACAGTAATTCATTCAATTACAGTTTCGGCTCCACCTGTGGCTAATTTTACAGGCGACAGCACTTGTTTGGGAACACCGCTTCAAATGAGCGACAATTCAACTGTTTTATTCGGGAGTATTAGCAAATGGAACTGGAATTTTGGTAACGGCAATACATCAATTCTTCAAGATCCTGTTGCATACTATAGTAATACAGGCGATTACACGGTAACTCTTTCGGTAACATCCACCGTTGATTGTATTGATGATACATCAAAAATTATTCATGTTTACCCGCTTCCCGTTCCGGCATTTTCGAGTTTGCCGAATTTTGGTCCTCCACCTTTATCGGTTAGTTTTACAAATACTTCTTCCTCCGGAATAAGTTATTGGAATTTTGGCGATAGTCAGCAAAGCCAATTAACATCACCGGTTCATTTATTTACCGATATCGGAAATTATAATGTTTGGTTAAAAATTGAGAATTTACATGGTTGTATTGACTCTACTTCTGATTCTGTAAAAGTTATTCCTAATATTTATGATTTAGCAGTTATGACCATAGATTATACCAACAATTCGGGTTATTTAACAGTAAATACTACAATTGCAAATGTTGGTACAATGCCTATTATTAATCCTCTATTAACACTTAACACCAACAAACACACTCCTGTTATGGAAATTTATCACGTCACAATTTTTTCGTCCGAAATAGTAAATTATAGTTTTGTTTCTCAATTACCCGTATCTTCGGATGATATGCCATCTTATGTTTGTGTAAAAGGAAGTCTTCAAAACAATCAGATTGATTTCGACAATTCTAACAACGAAGCCTGTAAAGTTGATAAAGAAAATCAACTTCTGTTGAATCTTTATCCTAATCCTGCAAACAGCGAAATATATATTGATTTGAACGTTGTTATTCCCGGAGATGCAAATCTTGAAATTTTTGATAAAACTGGTCGTATGGTTTATTCCGGTCAAATAAAATTAACAGCGAAATTTAACCGACTTATTATTGATATAAAAAACTTTGCCAAAGGTAAATACACTATAAGATTGAACGCTCCAGAAGGCGAAACTTCTGCCAATTTTATAAAGTATT
>PCSS01000371.1:1588-3664 GCA_002771395.1 Bacteroidetes bacterium CG23_combo_of_CG06-09_8_20_14_all_32_9
GGATAAATATGTGCATTTTTAATAATAAGGTATATGGGAACAACATGAGGTGTCTGCCTTATACCCTATACCTTTATACCATTTTTTAATAATTGAAATGTACGGTTTTATCCCATTTATAGTATATTAGCTTTAAAATAAATATAATATTTTTTATCTTTAAATATACAGATATAGGATACAAATTGCAAGATGCAGGCTCTTTTGACGTTACAGTTATGAACTTGGAGCTTGTATCATGAAGCATTTTATTATAAAAATAGGCATGTCTCTAAATATCAATAAGATAGTTTGATTGAGTAATTACAAATTATAAATGTTTACCTTTGTTGCATTGTAAATTATAAGAAATTAATGAAATTATCAGAAATTTCAGCTATTTCGCCAGTTGATGGTCGTTACCGCAACAAAACTAACGAATTAGATAAATATTTTAGTGAATTTGCACTCATTAAATATAGAATATTTATTGAAATACAGTATTTTATAGCACTTTGTAGAATTCCACTTCCCCAATTAGTTGATTTTAACCATTCTAAGTTTGCAGAATTAAATACAATTTATGAAGAGTTTAATATTGAGCAATCATTGCATATTAAAGAAATTGAGAAAGTTACCAATCATGATGTTAAAGCTGTGGAGTACTTTTTAAAAGAGAAGTTTGATACTTTAGGATTAAGTAAGTTTAAGGAATTTATTCATTTCGGACTTACATCGCAAGATGTTAATAATACTGCCATTCCGTTATTGCTTAAACATGCTATAAACGAAGTGTATTATCCTTTTATTGACAAGTTGGTAGATAAACTTATAAATTTATCAGAAGAATGGAAAAATATTCCTATGCTTTCGCGCACCCACGGGCAGCCGGCATCGCCTACAAAGTTAGGTAAGGAAATTATGGTTTTTATTGAACGAATTCAAAAGCAGTTGGGATTATTATATGTAATTCCTTTTTCAGCAAAATTTGGCGGCGCCACAGGTAATTTTAATGCTCATGCAGTTGCATATCCCTCGGTTAAGTGGATAGAATTTGCAAACGCATTTGTAAACTATGTTTTAAAGCTCGAACGTTCGCAAACTACTACTCAGATTGAGCATTACGATAATATGGCTGCTCATTTCGATAATTTTAAACGTATTAATGTAATTTTAACCGATTTGTGCAGAGATATTTGGACTTATATTTCTTTAGGATATTTTAAGCAGAAATTTAATAAAGAAGAAGTTGGTTCATCGGTAATGCCACATAAAGTTAATCCGATAGACTTTGAAAATGCTGAAGGAAATTTAGGTTTAGCAAATGCAATGTTTGAATTTATGTCTTCGAAACTTCCAATTTCACGTTTGCAGCGCGACTTAACCGACTCTACTGTAATAAGAAATATTGGAGTTCCTTTTGCTCACACCTTAATTTCAATAAAATCATTACTAAAAGGTCTTGATAAATTAATTATTTGCAAAGATGTTATTGAAGTTGATCTTGTTAACAATTGGGCTGTTGTAGCGGAAGGCATTCAAACTATTTTACGTCGTGAAGGATATCCTAATGCTTATGAAGTTCTTAAAGATTTAACCCGTAACAATGAAAAAATAACATCAGAAAAAATAGAAAAATTTATTAATGAACTTAATGTTAGCGAAATAGTTAAAGCTGAGTTACGTAAAATTACACCATTTACTTACACGGGTATTAATAAGAGTTGAAAGGACTTTAAAGTTATTAAGTTATACTGCAAACGGGTATAATTTTAACTTTTAAAAAAAGGTTGATAGGTTTATAAGTTGAAGAGTTTAAAACCTATCAACTTATCAACTATTAAAAGGTATAGAGGTATATGGTATAAAGGTATAAGGTGGTGCGTATTATACCTAATCCCAAATATAAGAATTTACACCATTCAAAGTATATAATAATAAAGGTAACTACTCAGCCACTCGGTTAACAAACGGTTAATAAAAGTTAAAAGCGGTTAAAAAACGGTTACAAAACATGAGACAGACGGCTTACGAAAAATTAAAATTCTATCAGAATATAAGTTGGATAGAGAGGGTAAATGGAAAACCCGTTTCAAA
>PCSS01000371.1:3729-5748 GCA_002771395.1 Bacteroidetes bacterium CG23_combo_of_CG06-09_8_20_14_all_32_9
CATTTTTGGTTTGTTTTCATTAACTATGGCTGTTCCGTTTTTAGGAGTGTTATTTGGAACACAACAACCTGTTCGCAATGAAATACCTTTTACTTTTAGTGTAGAATCAATTCAGCATAATTTTAATTTTTTTCTTACAAAACAAATTGATTATAATGGTCCTATTGCAGCTCTTTTACTTGTGAGTATTGTTATAATTGTTACTTCTTTATTGAAGAACTTTTGCATTTTTATTGCGACTTATTTTATGGCATCAATTCGTAATAATGTAATTCAGGATATTAGAAACAAGTTGTATAATAAAATTTTAAAACTTCCATTATTATATTTTTCCAACGAGCGCAAAGGTGATATTCTCAGCCGTATGTCTAATGATGTTCAGGAAGTTGAATGGAGTATTATGAGCTCTTTGGAAATGATATTCCGTGACCCGCTTACCATTCTTATCTACTTTTTTACACTTTTGTTTATGAGTACAGAATTAACCGTTTTTGTACTTGTGCTTTTGCCTGTAAGTGCTTTGGTAATTGGTAAAACAGGAAAATCGTTGCGAAAAAATTCAAAACAGGGACAACGACGAATGGGTACGTTGTTAAGTGTTGTAGAAGAAACCCTTTCAGGACTAAGAATTATAAAAGGATTTAATGCCGAAGGAAAAATGAATCAGCGATTTGTAAGCATGAATAATTTTTACACCCGTTTAATGATAAAAATTTTCCGCCGCAGGTATTTAGCTTCACCAATGAGCGAATTTTTAGGGACAATTGTTCTTGTAATAATGATGTATTATGGCGGTTCGCTTGTGCTTTCACATAAAAGCGATTTGAACTCACAGGAATTTATTGCATATTTAATTATTTTTTCACAACTGATAAATCCTGCTAAACAATTTTCACAGGCTTATTACAATTTGCAAAAAGGAATCGCTTCTTTAGATAGAATTGAAACTGTTGTAAATGCCGATGAAGTAATTTATGAAAAGCCCAACGCACTTTCAATTAATGAATTTAAAACCAGCATAGAGTTTAAAAATGTGTCATTTAAGTATGAAAATGAATTTGTTATAAAAAATGTAAACCTCAAAATAGATAAAGGAAAAACAGTCGCTTTTGTTGGTCCGTCGGGTGCAGGAAAATCAACTATGGCAGACCTTTTACCAAGATTTTTTGATGTAACCGAAGGCGATATTTTAATTGACGGAATATCTATTAAAGATTATAAAATTTCCTGTTTGCATAGTTTAATGGGAATAGTAACACAACAACCAATTTTGTTTAACGATACTTTTTTTAATAACATAGCATTTGTAACAAGTAATGCTACCGAAGATAATGTTATTGAAGCCTGTAAGGTAGCAAATGCTTATAATTTTATAAAAGTTTATCCAAACCATTTATATACAAATATTGGCGACTGCGGCAATAAACTTTCCGGTGGTCAAAAACAGAGAGTTAGCATTGCAAGAGCTGTGCTGAAAAATCCACCGATTTTAATTTTAGATGAAGCCACTTCGTCTTTAGATACTGAATCGGAACGACTTGTTCAAGACGCACTTATAAAGCTGATGAGTAACCGAACTTCTATTGTAATTGCACATAGATTATCTACAATAGTTAATGCCGACGAAATTTTGGTAATTAATAACGGTGAAATAATTGAAAGAGGAACACATTCAGAATTAATGGTAATAAACGGCTTATACAAAAAACTTTACGATATTCAGAATCAGCATTAAAGTTTTTAGGTTTATGAAATTGGTTATGTTATACTGTCAGCGGGATTTACCCCGTTGGATAATCCTAATAAAAAATGTGATGCAATAAAAGAAAATATCCTACGGGGTTAATCCTTGTTCTTAAATCAATTTATTTTTTAATTGACTCGCTATAATATTTATCAGTTGACGAATTTACCATTACTTATTGAGAGCATACGTTGAGGTGTAGTTAAATGTAAGGCTTTCACCAATCACGTGATTAATGCCTGTGGCGGTTAATGTTGGCTGGGCAATGGAAATCA
>PCSS01000036.1:0-1982 GCA_002771395.1 Bacteroidetes bacterium CG23_combo_of_CG06-09_8_20_14_all_32_9
ATCAATCTCATTCAATGTAAAAAATGTTGAATATAAACAAATTAATAAAATATAAACACATGAAAACCACTTTTGTTTTTCTGTTTTTTTCGGTTATAAATTTTTCTGCGTTTTCGCAAGTAAACCAAAAGGTGGTCGTTAATCAGGAAGCACAATTTCCAGGTGGCGACCAGGCGATGATTCAATATATTTACCAAAATATTGGGTGGCCCGATGCTACAAAAGGAAACTTAATAATGGATGAAATGACTATTAGCCTTGATGTACTCCCCGACAGTTCGGCAACAAATATAATTGTATTAAAAAAAGTTGGTTATGGAATAGATGAGATTGTAGTTGAACTTATCGGTAAAGCAAAATTTATTCCTTCAATACAAAACGGTATTGCTGTTAAAATGAATATTATGCTTATTGTACCGATTCAGGTAAGAAATTAAAATTTCTTAAACCCAATAATTTCACGAACTTCTTTTAATGTTTTTGATGCGCTTGCTCTTGCCTTGTCAGTACCATTATCAATTACTTTTCGCAAATAATCGTTGTCTAATTTCAGTTCATTTATTTGTTTGCGAATTGGAGTTGTAAAAGTTATAATATCGTCGGCTAATTGCTTTTTTAAATCTCCGTAACGGATACTGCAATCGTTGTATTTATCTGTAAAGAAATTAACGGTTTCGGGCGAAGAAACAACTTTTAAAAGTGTAAAAAGATTTTTAACTGGTTCAGCCATTTTCTGATTAGTAACAGTTGGACCATTATCTGTAACAGCTTTCATAACTTTTTTTCTGATAACCTCGGGCTCATCGGCTAAATTTATGGCGTTGCCTTCCGATTTTCCCATTTTTCCTGAACCGTTTAAACCCGGTATTTTCACTAATTGTTCGCTAAAGTTAAAAGCCGTAGGTTTAGGAAAATAATCTACACCATATATTCTGTTAAAACGGGCGGCAAAATTTCTTGTCATTTCCAAATGTTGTTCCTGGTCTTTTCCAACCGGGACTTTAGATGCACGATGTATTAAAATATCGGCTGCCATCAAAACAGGGTAAGTAAGAAGGCCGGCGTTAATATTTTCGGATTGCCTGCTTTTTTTTTCTTTAAATGTAGTGCAACGTTCAAGTTCACCAAGATAGGCATTCATATTTAACAAAAGGTAAAGCTCGGGGATTTCAGGTATATCTGATTGTCGGTATAAAGTACATTTTTCCGGGTCTAAACCCGAAGCCAAATATTCTACTAAAATCTGTTTTGTGCTTCCAAATAAATCTTCGGGGGCCGGGTGTGTGGTAAGCGAGTGAAAATCGGCAATAAAAAAGAAACATGTGTGTTCTTCCTGCATCTTCACAAAGTTACGAATGGCACCAAAATAATTTCCAAGGTGTAAATTTCCGGTTGAACGAATTCCGCTTAGTACAATTTCCATAATATGATTTAGGATTTAGGATTTACTTTTGGTATTTTTTTTTACTTTTTACTTGAATTAATGATTTAATGAAACGGTTTTAATTAACTTCTCCATATCCGCAGGTAATTGTCAATAAAAAAGGTAAAAGCCCAAAGATAAAAGATAAAAGGAAATAAAAATAGAAAATATTATTTCTCATTTTTTCTCTGATGTTATCTTTGCTATTTGCTATTAAATCAAGATTAAAGGTCAAATGAAAAAAGATTAAAAAATAATTCCTTCCTTTTACCTTTGAGTTTTTACCTTTATCCTTGTTACCTTTAACTTTATTAACTGATGTTACGCATAAAAGAGCAAAAAATAGTCATTTTAACATTTCAAATAGTTAATAACTCTTATTTTGCAATAAATTTATTACAATTATTTCCCGCAAATATTATGTTACGCAAAGTTCGCAATGCCCGCAAAGTTTAAAAAATCATTAATGAGGGGTTCTAAAAATTAGATTTTTCGAGGCTTGCGAATTTTTCAAAGCCGGAGTTTACTGTTGTAAATGAGGATTTTGAAAAATGAGCAT
>PCSS01000036.1:2001-4121 GCA_002771395.1 Bacteroidetes bacterium CG23_combo_of_CG06-09_8_20_14_all_32_9
AATTTTTAGAAGTCCCGTAATGATTTTTTTCATTGCATGCTTACAGCAAGTTTACTATTCAAGTTGTAAACTTCTCATTAGTTATCATTTTCATCAGATAGAGAACAGATTTTTATTTTCATTGCGTACATTGCACCTTTGCGAGATAATTTTTATAATTGATGAACAGCTCCTTATTTTCAATAACTTACAATTTATTAACATCAATGAACATTTTAGCCATAAAATTTGCGTAACGTGAGTTATTAAAATGGAAACCTGCAAATATTGAGAACTTACAGTTTTAAATCTTAAATCGTTAATCATTAATTATTTATGGCTGCTCCCTATAACAAAAAAGTTTAATAATAAAGTTCGCAATATACTAAAAGAAAATATCCCATAAATAAACAATTACAATATATCTTGCTAATTTCCCTGTTGTCATAAAAATAGCTACTTTAAAAAAATTTATTTTTAAAAACCCGAGCGTAACGGCAATTACATCGCCAATGAAAGGGAGCCATGTTAAAAATGCCGCCAATCCTGTATATTTTTGAATACGTTGACGCATTTTTTCAATTTTTTCTTTCTTTATTTTCAAATATTTTTCAATCCAGTCCCACTTTCCCAACCAACCCAATCCATAACTTGAAAGTCCCCCAAGAGTGTTCCCAATTGTTGCAATAGCGATAGTCTGGAAAGCATCGTAACCCAATGCTACCATTGTAACCACAATGGTATCGGAACTAAACGGAATAATTGTAGCTGCCAAAAAAGAAGCAAAAAATAAACCCACGTATCCAACTTCAAACATAAATAATTTAGGATTTAACGAAAAACAAACTATAAACAACGAACTATGAGCATTAAACTTTTGTAAACTTAAACTGAATTTAAGGTTAATAGCGGTTAATAACGGTTAATGCCCGATAAAACTTTTACATTTTACATTTAGAATTTCACATTTTGCATTAATATTGTGTAATTTGCTGAAATTAGTTTAAATTTAAAAACTTTTATTTAGAATTTTCTGTTTTTTCGGAAGAGTTTTCCTCTTTAATAACATTCTCTAAAGCATTGGACACCAAAGGATAATTTTTTATCACCATTTCACTTAATGGATTATAAAGAAGTGATTTATTCCTGGTATTATCTTTTAAAAACACTTTGTTTTTATCGTATTTATTAATAAGTAATAAAATTACACTAATAATTATAATGGTTTTTGCTGCACCAATAATAGCCCCTGCCAAACGATTAAGCAAACCTAATGCGGCAAATTTTACTAATTTATCTATACCTTTAGCGACTATAAAGACTACAATTACAACTAAAAGAAAAATAACCGAAAAGGAAATAAGAGCAGCGTAATCCGATTTTATTTCGAACCATTTAGAAATGTAACCGCACACAAAATCCGACAAATAAATTCCACCATATAATCCTAAGATTAATGCCGCAAGCGAAGCTATTTCAATAATAAATCCTTTTGTAAATCCTTTATAACCGAACCAAAGAATAGGAATAACCAACACAATATCAATAAAGTTCATGATTAAAAAATTTTTGTCAAAAGTAGGCATTTTTCATCTTTCGGGTTACATTTTTTTAAGAAAACCATATTTTTTAAAATTTTGAACCCCAGTAGCAGACAAAATTAATTATGCGAATTAAGGGCTGAAATCTAAAAGTTCGGTAGAAACAACAATGGGGCATGCCCTGGGGTGTGAAATATGTTAATAATATAGTTAATAACTTCACCCCATTTATGTTTTTATTTTAGTTCTATTTTATAAATTTGCAAATATTTAAAAATTATTTGCAAAATGAAACAAGAGAGAAATAAAAAACCATGGAAAAAAAAAGCTATTGAAAGGCGATTGGAAAATAAGGAGTTAGGAAAAAGGCTAAAAGAAACCAAAGGAAGTCGGGATAAATGGAAAGCTAAGGCACAAAGGGCACAAGCAACTTTAAAGAAAAACCAATGTAAAATTGAACGAATAAAAAAAAACTTAAAAAAATAATACTGAAATTGTAAACTACTTTTCGGCAATTTTGAAAGCTGATGTTACGCAAAATAATTAGCAACGCCATTTATGGCGTTAAAAAATAAAGAAGAAAAAACGGGCTTTAGCCCA